>JBPYES010000476.1:0-3272 GCA_051984825.1 Jatrophihabitantaceae bacterium | reverse complement strand
CGCCATCTGCGAGCGCCTACGCGGTATCTGTGGGCTGCGCCGCGCTGTCCTCCACCAGGGCGCTCAAGATCGGGGCCAGCTGGCGAAGCTCGTCCAGGTGCGCGGCACTCAGCGACCGGATGCGCCGTCTTCCCTTCGCGGTTAGCGTCAATCGCACAACACGCCGATCATCGGTGTCACGGGTGCGAGCGATCAGCCCTAGCTCCTCGGTCCGATTGGCGAGCTCAACTGCCGTGTGGTGCCTGACCAGCAGATCCTGGGCAACGTCACCGATGGTCGGCCCCCGATGATTCGCATGCCCGCGGATGGCGAGCAGCAACTGATGCTGGGCATGGGTGAGGCCGGAGTCCAGCGCCTGGCGCGTACTCCACTGATCGAAGCGGCGCAGCATGATTCGGAATGCGAGCAGGCGCTGATACTCAGCGTCGGTGAGCTCCGCAGCCACTTCAGCCACCACCTTCCGGTGCGACCACATCCTGGGCGAGCGACCCCGGGTTAGCTCGGGTCACGATACAGCTGGGGTCAGCGCATTGGCCGAACGCGAGCGAAGACACGGCGCGGTCGCGTCGGGCCAGTGCCAGGATCGGTGGGTGGCATACGAGCAGGATGGCGACCGGGCTTCTGCGCCGGTCGCGGACGCGCACCGTCACGCCGACGAGCAGCTGACACCCGGATTCGGGCCGAGCGTGTCCGACGGCGCAGAGTCGCTCATGACGGTGCTGGTCGCGTTCAGCGCCAATGCGCTCATTGCGGTGGCGAAAACCGTCGCAGCCCTCATAACTGGTTCCGCGTCATTGGTCGCCGAGGCGGCGCACTCGTGGGCGGATACCGGCAACGAGATCTTCCTGTTGATCGCCAACCGGCGCTCGCGCCGTCCGCCCGACCGGGCCCATCCGCTCGGTCACGGCCGCGAGGCTTATGTCTGGTCGCTGTTCGCCGCCCTGGGCCTGTTTGTCGCGGGCGCCGCGATCTCGGTCACGCACGGCGTCCAGGAGCTTATTCACCCGCAACCGGCCAGCGACTTCATCGTCGGCTATGTCGTGTTAGCGGTTTCCTTTGTGCTGGAAGCGATCTCGTTCCTGCAGTCTGCCCGGC
This sequence comes from Jatrophihabitantaceae bacterium, assembly GCA_051984825.1. GTDB lineage: Bacteria > Actinomycetota > Actinomycetes > Mycobacteriales > Jatrophihabitantaceae > DASXRA01. The sequence continues at coordinate 2,177 of JBPYES010000476.1, read as the reverse complement.
AGGCCAAAGGCGAGGCCCAATCGTTGCAGCGCGACCTCCTCGAACACGTGCTCGCCACCTCGGATCCGACTCTCAGGGCAGTGTTCGCGGAGGATTCCGCGGCGCTGGTGGGCCTCGTCATCGCAGCTGCCGGACTCGGGGCGCACCAGGCGACAGGTTCCCCGACTCCGGACGCGATCGGGTCGATCCTCGTCGGGGTGCTGCTCGCGGTCGTGGCGGGATTGTTGATCAATCGCAATCGGCGCTTCCTGGTCGGCGAGGAGGCCGACCCTCGGGTGCGCACAGCCGCGCTCACTGCGCTGATGGACGCGCCGGAAGTGGCCCGGGTGACATATCTGCGCCTGGAGGTCGTCGGGCCGCGCATGGTGTCGGTGATCGGCGACGTCGACCTCACCGGTGACGACACCGAATCACACCTTGCCGTGCGGCTGCGCGCGCTCGAGGCGAAGATCAGCAGCTCGCCTGCGGTCGTCGGTGCGGTGCTGAGCTTGTCGGCACCCGACGAGCCGACGCTAGAGGCTTAGGCCGGCTTCGCGCCCGTCCCCGCATCGAGCGCTGCGTACAGCAGTCCGCCGAGCATGGCGGTGTTCTTCAGAAATTGGACGCGTTGCTGCTTACGGACCGCCGGATCATCGATCTTCCAAAAGGCGTGGCCGGCGAGCGTGGTCGGCACCAGCGATCCGACGAGCGCCCATGCGGACAACCTCGGCAGCACGCCCACTGCCAGCAGAGCGCCGGCCACCACCTGGACGGCGCCGTTCGCCTTGACGATCACCGCATCCTCTGCCGGGAGCGGCACGACGCCGCGCACGGTAGCCAGCACCGGCGCGGCCTGATCGACGCGTCCACCCGGCGAGCGGGCGGCATCGGCGCCGAGCGCAATGTAGGTCGAGCCGGTGAGCACTCGCGCGACGATGCGCAGGACGTTAGCCATGGTGAGTCTCCTCGTCTCAGCGAGCTGCGATGGTATGGGGCCGCCCGCCGCGCTCGCCATATGCGTCCGATCTCGAAGGATACGTCCGCGTGGTCACCGGCTCGGCAGAGATCTCGGCAACCCGAACTCGGGCAGCACGCTGCTCTCGAAGCGGGTCATAGCACGGATTCGGTTGTTCGCAAGAGTCAGCGCGAACAGGCCGGTGCCGTGACGCAGCCCATCGGGCGAGTGGACATAGACGCCGAACGCCGGCTGGCCGTTCGCACGGGTCGGCACGAGGTGGTACTTGCGATTCGCGGCGAAGAACGACGCCACGAACTCGCGCACGACGTCCCTGCCCGTGTACTCGAATGGCATCGGCGGCATGGACATGAAGATGTCGTCGGTCAGCAACGCGACCAGTCCGTCGAGGTCGTTCGACTCGTAGGCGCGCACGAACTCGGCAACGAGTGCCTCCTCGACGGGTGACCCGGGGGGCGGCGGTGGTGCATGGACGGCCACGGTCGCGTGCTGGCGTTGCACGGCCGCGCGGGCCCGTTTGAGGGCGCTGGTGACCGATTCGGTGGTCGTGTCGAGCATCTCGGCCACCTCGCTCGCGCGGAATCCGAGGACATCGCGCAGGACTAGCACGGCGAGTTGGCGTGGCGGCAGCAACTGCAGGGCGGTGATGAACGCCAGCGAGATCGACTCCATCTGCTCGTACCGGGCCTCCGGGCCCAGTGGCACGCCGAGCGCGCTCGGGACTCGTTCGTCGGGTAACGGCTCGAGCCACACCACTTCACCGAGCCCGGTCGGGTCGGGCGGTTGCACGCCTGGCACGTCCCACTGCTTCGGTGGCCGGCGTTGCGCCGCACGCCTGGCGTTCAGACAGCGGTTGGTGGCAATCCGGTAGAGCCAGGTCCGAACGGAGGAACGGGCCTCGAACGCACCAAAGCCCTGCCAGGCGGCCAGCATCGTCTCTTGCAGGGCGTCCTCGGCGTCGTGCAACGACCCGAGCATCCGGTAGCAATGCATCAGCAGCTCATGTCGATGCGGTGCGGTCACCGCATGGAAGGCGTCGCCATCCCCGGCACGGGCCCTCGACACAAGTTCAGCCGCGGCATCAGTCTCCTGCACGTTCATGCCATGCCTCCTTCGCCTGTGCAGACACCGGCGAGTCCGTGAATTGGGCGGTGGCGGCCGCCCAATTCACCAATGGACCGGGGTCTACCCCAGCGGTGTCTGTCAATACCGAACAAGGGAG
>JBPYES010000475.1:0-2115 GCA_051984825.1 Jatrophihabitantaceae bacterium | reverse complement strand
GGACCAGACGTCCTGTGTCATCCATGAAGGGCCGGCTGGTGTCAAGAGGTTGGCTGACCGTCGTTGACGTGCGAGTGCTCGCTCGGAAGGCCGGTCGCACGTGAGTCCGAGTTTGCTGGTGGGTTTCGGGGCTTCGCCCCGGGTTGGTTGCGTGTTTGCCGGGCGAGCTCCGGCCGGGTCAAGCGCGGTGTTTGGTGGCGTGGGTGCTCGACGCCGGGGGTCGGCGCTTGACGCGGGTGGGTGAGTCTGGCAGGAAAGGGTTGCGTGGGTCATGGTGCTCTGGGGGTCGGGCGCCGGTTCGCTGATCGCGTTCCGGCTTGGGAGGAGGCTCCAGTCATCCATCCGGTCGCGCGGGGCGGACCAGAGTGTCGTGCGGTGCTCGGGGGCTCAATCAACCTCACGGCCGTCCAGCTCGAGGTCGAGAAGGAGGCCAGACACAGGAGCGAGCTCGCCCGAGCATGCACCTCGCGCCCTCGTGGGCGCAAGTCTGGTGTGAGCTGGCGTTGGTCATGCCGCCTGGGCCAGCTCGTGGTTGTCGTCGTCGTCGATGACGGGCTGGTGTTTGAGGCAGCGGATCTCGCCGTCGCGGAGCCCGTAGTAGCAGAGGGTGAGGATCTGGCGGGCGACCGCGACCTTGGCGATGCTGCGCCCGCGGCGCTTAGCGATCCGTTCGAACATCGCCCGCAGCGGACCGCCGCCGGTGGGGATCTTCTGAGCGGCCTCGGTCAGCGCCCAGCGCAGCGCCGGCGACCCCTGGCGGGAGATGTGCCCCAGCCGTGCCTTGCCGTCGGAGCTGCGCACGGTCGGCGCGAGCCCGGCCCATGCGCACAGATGCCTGGCGGTGGGGAAGCGGGTGACGTCGCCGACCTCGGCGAGGATCAGCATCGCGGTGTAGCGCCCGACGCCGGGGAGCTGGCAGAGCACGGGCACGCGCTCGTCGGTCTTCGCGCGTGCGTCGATCTCGCGGGTGGTAGCGGTGATCTCGCGGTCGAAGTCGCCGATCAGCGCCATCAGGCTGTCCAGCCGCCGGCGCGAGCCTTCTGGCAGCTCGAGCAGCGTGAGGAACTCGCGTCCTGCCTTGCCGAACAGGTCGGAGTGTTCTTGCAGGATGCCCTGTCGGGCCAGCAGTGCGTGGACGCGGTTCTTGACCGCAGTGCGCATTCTGGTCAGCACGGCGCGGTGGCGCAGCAGCTCGCGCAGATCGCGCAGCTCGGGCGGGGCGATGTACGCCTCGGGCAGCAGCCCGGCGCGCAGCAGGTGCGCGAGCGTCTTGGCGTCGACCGCGTCGGTCTTGACCCGGGCGGCGGCGATCGCCTGCGTCCTGAGCGGATGCGCGAGGTGCACCTCATAGCCGGCGTCCTCGAGCAAGTCGGCCAGCCACTCCCAGCCGTAGGTTGCCTCGAGCGCCACATGGGTGGCGTCAGGGTCGCCGAGCAGCTCCCGAAACGTGCCGGGGTGGTTGACGATCCGCCGGGAGAGAATCAGCTCTCCGTGCTCGTCGATGATCGCGATCTGCGAACGCCGGCGGTGCAGGTCGATGCCGACCCACCGCGTAGGGTTGGTCATGGTCGGTCCTCCTCTCGAATTGTCCGGCCGCGCGGCCGCAATCCGCGCGGTCTTCAACCATGCGATTCGGGACCGAGGGCCGACTTCCTGCCGCCCGGCCCGGGCGGAAACCCCCGGTCCCGGCCGCCGAAGCCCGCCGGCCCTTCATGACATCAAGCTGCGGTGGAAATAGCGGTTGGCGGCTTGGTGTCAAGCGCTGCGCGCTCGGCCCTGCGGGCCGCCCTTCGGGTGACAGCAGCGCCGGCCATCCGCTGGGTCGCGGCTGTGTCGGGCCGGGGGCCCGACGAGGTGGGGGGGATGGTGACGGTGATGTGTTGTTGGAGTCCTGTGTGGCGTTGGGGGTCGTACGGAGTGCGGTCTTGCCAGCAGCGCCAGATGATGCGGGCCCAGGCGCCGCCGAGGGTGCGCAAGGCGCGGCGGTGGTTGTGGTGGCGGCCGCGGGCGTTGGCGTAGCGCTGGGCGGCCCACGGGTTCCATTGGCGGCTGCTGTGGGCGAGCGTGGCGAGCGCGTTGCGCAGCCGTTTGTTGCACGCCCAGCGGAACTTCGCG
>JBPYES010000474.1:0-6534 GCA_051984825.1 Jatrophihabitantaceae bacterium | reverse complement strand
CGCTTTTCAGGCGGTCGCTCGTACCAACTGAGCTACCTGGCCGTGCCTCGCGAACGCCGCGAGTTTAGCGGACCGCTTCGTCGTAGCGGGCGACGATCAGGTCGGCGATCGCAGGGTGCGCCCCCAGAGGCGCGGCTACCGCAACGGCGCCGGCTTGGGACGCGGCAGCGCACAGGCTGTCGAAGAAGTGCCCTTCACTGAGCAGGTATGTCGCGACGGCGACCGGCCCGGGTAGTGCGGCCAGCGAGTCGGCAAGCGTCGCGCCCACGGCCAGCGGCTGCACGGTGCGGCCCAGTACCGCGGCCAGATCGGCAGCCGCTGCGGCCACCTCGCGGACCGCCGAGGCCCGGGTGGACGGCGACGCGACGAGGGCCACCGTATCGGCGGCGTCGCCGCCCTCGGCGGCCAGCCGTGCTGCGAGAACGTTGCTGAGCACCCGGTCGGGACCCAGGTGGCGGGCCACCGTTGCCCGGTCGGCGGCTGCAGCGGGAATGTCGTCCTGCACGTGGTAGCCGGCCGAGAGCAGCACCGGCACGACGACGACCGGGCCGGCCAGCGAGGACAGCCGCGACGTCAACCCGGGCTCCAGCACGTCCAGGAAGCAGAGATCGACCGATAGACCCGGACGGACGTCGCGAACGCGCGAGATCAGGGCGCGAGTTGTGGCCTGACCCGCCTGGGATCGGGTGCCGTGCACGGCGGCAAGCAGCGTAGGAATCGCGGGCGCACTCACAGGTCGCTGGGCTGCCCTACGCCGAGCGTCGTCCCACACACCCGCCCGGTGACGTCCTGCGGCTTGAGGTACTGGGTTGACGCGGTGACCTGCGGAAACACGCGTGATGCGACGTCGCTGGCCGAACTCGGCGCGGCACCGCTGATCTGAAAGCGCACCACCTTGGTGAACTGGCAACTGGACGCGACGGACTCGATGCTGAACTCGGTCGCGGAAGGTGGCTGCCCACGATTGAGCTGGTCGAGCCCGCCGGCGCCGGTCGAGCCTTCCACCAGGTTGATGGGCACACCCTTCTTCTGAACGTCGCTTTCGGCGTTCTGCGCGTGGGTGTGTCCCGCGTTGGTCTGCCGAATCTGATTGCCCAGCTTCTTGACGAGCTCAGCGACGGCGACGGGCTCGTGGGTGGCGAAGATGTCGAAGCTGCTGTCCTTCGGGATGTCGGACACCGCGGCATCCACGGCTCGCTGCTCGAGGGGATTGACGCGCGCGTCGTCGGCGGCGCCGTACTCGCCCGGGCCGCCGTACACACGCGGGTCCGGCAGCGCCGCGACCGTCAGTCCGTAGGCGCTCAGTTGCTGAGCGCCGACCTGATAGCCGTTCCCATCGGTGCTGCTCGTCTTCATGCCTAACACCGTGACGCCCGGGATGGAGCGCATGATCCCAACGGTCGCCGGCGAGTCGTGGTTGCCCGCCAGCCAGATCATCGGCGCCACCTTGGTGACCTGGCGCAGCTGGTCGAGGTAGCTGCTGGTCATCTCGGGGCGGGTGCCGAATTCCGCCTCGTCGCCGGTGTTGACGATCAGCTTCACATCGAAGTTCGTCGCGTACTGCTTGACGAGGGGATACGTGCTCGCCAGGTGCATATCCGAGATAAACATGATGTTGAACGCAGTGTCCGGGACGTCGGCCTGGTCGATGTGCCGCTGCAGGCCGGACTCGATCGCAGCCACGGCGCTCAATACGTCCAGCGCCTTGGCGCCGTGCTGGTAATAGCTGGTGAGCTGCCCCGGGAAGAGCTGCAGAGTGGCGAGCGTCCCGGACACCTTCGATTGGCGCGGCCAGTCGTTGTTGTAGGTCAGCGCCCCGAAACCCGCGAGCACCACGATCACGGCCATTGCCGCGGCGAGCTGCCGCAGCCGCCGTCGCAGCTCGTGGTCGCGGCGGGGCAGGCCGCGCAGCTGGCGCAGCGCCAGGTTGATGGCAGCCGCCGCGGCCAGCCCGAGCAGCACGCCGATAACCACCTCGCCGAGCAGCCAGGCGATGATCGCAGGCAGCTGGCCGACCAGATCGGAGCGGAGCTGCTCGGCGTAGCCCTGCGGATCGGCGGCTGCCTGCGAGGCGATGTGCACCAGATCGACGTTCACCGGCGTGATGTGTGCGCCGATCGGCAGCCCGTCGACATGCGGGAACGTCCAGCTGCCGAATGATGTGTCGGCGCTCAGCGATTGCCGGGCGAGCAGGCTGCCCTGGATGCGGAAGTGCGCGCCACCGGCGGTCGCCCGGTACGGCAGGAGCTGGAGCATCGCCATGGCCCCGATGAGGGGCAGCCCGATGCGCAGCGCCCAGCGCCCGATGAAGGCGGCGACCAGCTTCGCGGCATACGCCGGTTTCCTGCGCACCGTCTCGACGGCAGCACGCAGGCGCGCCTGGACGAGGTTCAGACCCCCGCGAATCGGTGAAGTCACGATCCTTCGAGTATGCGCATGGCTAGTGTCTGCGACCCCGCCGCAGCAGGTGAAGTCCGGTCACTCGACGCTAGGAGGCCCCGAGCTGTCGCAGTTGCTCGCGGACCGCTTCGCGTCGCTGCTCAAGGATGCCGGCGATCGCCTGCTGCTCCTCTTCGCTCGTCAGGTCCGCAGCGATCTCCTCCGAGTCCCGGACGTCACCCTCCTCGTCGGCGGGCCGCTCACTCGCCCGGAGCCGGGCGATCTCTGCATCCAGCTCACGAAGCTCTTGGCGCAGCTGTTCTGGGCTGGTGTCGCCTGTCATTCGCCGTCCTCTCGGATGTCAAACCGGATGCGTGCCACCCGCCAGATGGTAGGCGAGCGCTCGCCGGCATCGCATCGACCGATGTCAATGTGACGTGGCAGAATCGTGGCATGCCGACCCTGAGACTGCCGCTGATCTGTTGTGGCCCGGTCACCGGTGACGTCATCAGCCCGGAAGATGCCGAGGAGCTCGCCCGCAGATTCAAGGCGCTCGGCGATCCGACCCGGGTACGGCTACTGTCTCTGATCGCTGCCCACGAGAGCGGCGAAGCCTGCATCTGCGACCTGATCGACCCTGTCGGCCTGTCTCAGCCCACCGTCTCGCACCACATGAAGCAACTCGCCGATGCCGGCCTGGTCACCCGGAGCCAACGGGGCAAATGGGCTTATTACCGTATCGTCGACGATTCACTCGCCTCGCTTGCCGCGGCGATCAGGCCCGCCGCGGCGTAACCGCAAACCCCGGCCACGCCCAGCAGGAGCGTGCTCCGTAACGCCGTATTGCGGCGAGTCGGCCGTTTGGCGTTGGTAGTGGCGGCGTAGCTGTGTGAAGATCCGCGCATGCACTCTGGGTCAACCGTGGCAGGCGTTCAGCGCCCGCGGTTGGAGCGGGTGCTGAACGTGGTCCGGCAGCTCGGCGCGAGCAGTGACCTCGACGAAACGCTGAGCTGGATCGTCGAGGGCGTTGTGGACGTTCTCCAGTTCGACGCCGCGGCGATCAACGTCCGCAACGAGTCCGGTGACGCGCTACGGGTCGCGGCTGTCGCCGGCCCGCCGGAGCTCGAACAGCTGCGCGGGCAGGACAGTCCGCTGCGCTACTTCATCGACCTGCTCGACGCGTCCGAACAGTGGGGCGCGCTGCGCTTCTTCAGCCACGAGCGAGATCAGGAGACGGTCGACCGGGTTGCCAGATGGACTCCGCACGCCCCGGCGGCGGAGCAGCCAGGAGCCTGGCAGCCCGGGGACGAGCTGATGGCGCCGCTGCACGACCGCGACGGCGTGTTGATCGGGGTATTGAGCGTCGACCAGCCGCGTAGCGGCCTGCTGCCGGACGCCGAGCAGCGCGCTGTTCTGGAGCTGTTCGCCGCGCAGGCGGCCATCGCGATCGCCGAGGGCACCGCACGCCGGGAGTCGGAGTCGCGGCGCCGCGAGGCGGAGCGTCGATGGCAGCTGGCCTTCGAGCAGAACCCGGTCGGTTCCGCGCTCGTCGACGTCAACGGCCGGCTGACCCAGTGCAACGAGGCGCTTGTCAATCTGCTCGGCTACCCCCGCGAGGAGCTGGTGGGGCGCACGTTCGCCGAGATCACCTATCCCGACGACGTCGACAAGAACGTCGAGCTGTTCACCGAGCTGTTGGCCGGCCAGCGGGAGAGCTACGAGCTCGAGAAGCGATACCTGCACCGCGACGGACATGTCATCTGGGGCCTGCTGCACGCAGGTGTCATCCGCGACGAGGACCGCGGAGTGCTCACCCTCGTTGGTCAAATCGACGACATCACCGTGCGCAAGGTGGCCGAGCAGCAGATCGCGCACCGGGCCAGCCACGACCCGCTCACCGACCTGCCCAACCGGCTGCGGCTGGAGGAGGTGCTCGCCGACTGCCTCGCATCCGGAGACCCGGCGGGCGCGCTGTGCTGCGGCATCGATCGCTTCAAGACGGTCAACGACAGCTTGGGCCACGACGCGGGCGACGAGCTCCTGCGAGCGGTGGCGACGCGACTGCGAGAGACATTGCCCTCCGGCATGACGGTCGGCCGCATCGGCGGCGACGAATTCGTGGCCATCGTCCCGGGCGAGGGCGACGCGGAGGCGCTGCGTGGCATCGCCGGCTCGCTGCTCGCGGCGCTGCGCGAACCGATCCGGCTACGCGGGCACCACCACACCGTGAGCATGAGCATCGGCGCGACCGTAACCAGTCCCCGGCACGCCCACCCGGACGAGGTGCTGCGCGACGCCGACCAGGCGCTGCGTCGCGCCAAGCGGCAGGGCCGGGCGCGCGTCGAGTTCTACGACCCGACGCAGGACCATCCGGCCACCGTCGTCGACCTCGAACTGGAGGAAGCGCTGCGCAGCGCGCTCGACGACGGCACCGGTCTCGTGCCGTATTTCCAGCCGATCGTCAGCTTGGACACGAACGCCCCGGTTGGCTATGAGGCGCTGATCCGGTGGCGGCACCCGAAGCGGGGCCTGCTGGATCCGGACGAGTTCCTGCCGATGGCCGAGCAGACCGGGCTGATCGCCCCGCTCGGCTGGCGCATGGTCGAGCTGTGTTGCCACGCTGCGGCAGACCCGCGGCTGACGGGTGGCTGGTCGCGCTGGGTCGCGGTCAACGCCTCGGGCAGCCAGCTGGGGCGCTCGCAGCTGGCACTGTCCGTCCGGTCCGCGCTCGACGCCGCCAACCTGCCGCCCGACCGGCTCCATCTCGAGATCACCGAGACGGCCCTCGTCGAGGCGTCGCCGGCCGCGATCAAGGAGGTGCGCGAGGTCGCTGACATGGGCGTGCGCATCGCCCTGGACGATTTCGGGACGGGCTACTCGTCGCTGTCGCTGCTGCGCGACCTGCCGGTGAGCGTTGTCAAGATCGACCGCAGCTTTATCAAGCCGATCGCGTCCGATCGCAGCGCGCGCGCCATCGTCCGCAGCGTGATCGGTCTGTGCCGCGAGCTGGGGGTGACCACCGTCGGTGAGGGCGTCGAGACCGACGAGCAGATCACCTCGCTGCGCGCACTCGGCGCGACGCTTGCCCAGGGATACCTCCTCGGCCGCCCAGCGCCGCTCGACTGAGCGTCGTCAGGTCTCCCCGCCGATATCCGTTTCGTACGCCTCGAAAACCAACTTGGCCTCGCGGCTGCGATGGCGGGCGAGCCGGTCCAGCAGGTCGGCGCCAAGCGCCCGGACCGCATCCTCCGGTCCGGCCGACACCCACGCGCGCATGCCGTCCAGCAGGTCGACGAGGACGGCGTGCTCCGCGGTAAGGCGGCCGACGGCGTGCGACAGCCGCGGGGCCACCGCGAGGACGTCGTGATGTAGGCCGTCCGGCCCTTCGGTGATGGCGAGATGCGCGTGCACGTCGGCGGACAGGTCGGCCAGTGCGACGGCCGCCCGGCCCTGCCAGACGGCAGCGCGTCCAGCTGCAGGGGCGGCGAGCGCCTGTCGCAGCGCCGTCATCGAGTCGACAAGCTCGGCACGACGACGGCGTAGTGCGTCCAAGTCTGGAGCGAATGTCTTCGTATCCCAAGGTGCGGTCATGGGAGGCCTCCGCGGGGGGCAACGTGGCGGCACCTAGATGGTCGCAGGCCGGTGCCGATTCGTCTACGGTCCGTGAGCTCTTGGGAAGCATGGCAGGCTGGGTGTGGTGAATGACCGGGTGCGAGAGATGTTCGAGCTGTGCTCGTCCTTCCTGTTCGACATCGACGATGCCGGCCGGCTGCTGATCGGCAACGACGAGTCCGGTTCCACCCAGTTGTACGAGCTTGCTCCGGACGGCCGGCGCAGCGTCGTGACCGATCTGGGCGAACCGTGCTGGGGGCGGTACCTGCCAGGACAGCGCGTGGTGGTTGTCTCCGCGGACGACGGTGGCACCGAACGCGCGCAACTGTGGCTGCGCCGGCTTGATGGCGACACGCCCAGCCTCGAGCCCCTGGTCACCGACCCGGCCTACATCCACACGCTGCTCGACGTGGCCGGCGACCGCGTCGTTTACGCCACCAACCGCCGCAACGGCGTCGACTTCGACGTGGTGCTGCGCACGGTGTCGTCCGGCGAAGAGCGAGTGATCTGGGACGGCGGCGGCTGGTTCACGGAGGCTGCGCT
>JBPYES010000473.1:0-9203 GCA_051984825.1 Jatrophihabitantaceae bacterium | reverse complement strand
TCCATCTTTGTCGCGCGGCGATCATTCTCCAAACGAATTGATTGAATGACTGTTATAGGGTTTCGCTATGACCCTTGATCCGGACCTGCTCCGGTCGTTCCTTGCCGTCGCGCAGTCGCTGAGTTTCACGCAGGCGGCGCAAGGTCTGGGACTGCGGCAGCCGACCGTGAGTCAGCACGTCCGGAAGCTCGAAGAGGCGGTGGGGCGCCCGCTGTTCATCCGCGACACTCGGTCGGTCACGCTCACTGCGGACGGCGAGGCGATGGCTGCCTTCGCGCGTACGATCCTCGCCGCGCACGAGCAAGCGGCGGGCTACTTCTCCGGATCGGGGCTGCGCGGCCGGCTGCGCTTCGGCGTCACGGATGACCTGGCGCTCACCCCGCTGCCGCGGATCCTGCGCGACTTCCGCCAGCTCTACCCGCGCATCGACCTGGAGCTGACGGTGGCTCAGAGCGGGGCGCTGCACAGGCGTGTCGAGTCGGGCCATCTCGACGTCGCGTTCGTCAAGCACGATGTCGGCGACGGCCGGGGACGCCTGGTGCGTCGCGACCGGCTGGTGTGGGCGACGGTGCCCGGCCTGCGCGTCGAGGCCGACCGGCCGATGCCGCTGGTGGTCTACCAGGCGCCGAGTCTGTCGCGCTCACGCGCCGTCGAGGCCCTGGAGCGGGCCGGCCGTCCGTACCGGATCACCTGCACCGTGCGCGGCGTCAACGGCATCCTTGCCGCGGCTCGGGCCGGCCTCGGCGTAGCGATCTTCGCGCGCACCTTGCTGCCCGACGACCTCGTGGAACTCCCCGCCAGCGCCGATCTCCCCGAGCTGGGCGAGATCAACTTCGTGCTGCTCACCAACCCCCGGGCGGCGACCGAACCCGCAGAAGCGCTGACCACGGCGATCCTCAGCAGCAACCCCGTCAAAAGACGCTAACTGGCCCGATCGCGGGGCTTACCCGAACCGCCCGCTGATGTAGTCCTCGGTGCGTGGGTCGCTCGGGTTCGAGAAGATCTTCTCGGTGTCGTCCATCTCGACGAGCTGGCCGGGCTTGCCCAGCCCGCTGAGGTTGAAGAACGCCGTCCGCTCCGACACGCGCGCCGCCTGCTGCATGTTGTGCGTGACGATCACGATCGTGTAGGTCTCCTTGAGCGTCTGGATGAGGTCCTCGATCGCAAGCGTCGAGATCGGGTCCAGCGCCGAGCAGGGCTCGTCCATGAGCAGCACCTGTGGCTCGACGGCGATGGCCCGGGCTATGCACAGCCGCTGCTGCTGGCCACCGGAGAGCCCGGCTCCCGGCCGGCTCAGCCGGTCCTTGACCTCCTCCCAGAGGTTCGCGCCGCGCAGTGACTTCTCCACGACATTGTCGAGTTCGGAACGCTTGATCCGCCCGCTGTTCAATTTGAGGCCGGCCGCGACGTTGTCGTAGATCGACATCGTGGGGAACGGGTTGGGGCGCTGGAAAACCATGCCGATGGTTCGGCGCACGTCCACGGGGTCGACGCGGTTGTCGTAGATGTTGTCACCGTCCAGCAGCACCTTGCCCTGGACGTACGCGCCGGCGATCACCTCGTGCAGGCGGTTCAGCGTGCGCAGCACGGTGGACTTCCCGCAGCCGGACGGCCCGATGAACGCGGTCACGGACCGCGGTGTGATCGTGAACGAGCAGTCGCTGACGGCCAGGAACTTGCCGTAGTAGATGTTCAGGTTGTCTGCGTCGATGCGCTTGGCCATGAGATGGTCCCGCCTAGTACATGAACTTGGTGTGGCGCCCGATGAGCCGAGCAATGAGATTGAGTGCCATGACGATGATGATCAAGGTGAGCGCCGCGCCCCACATCCGATCTACAGCATAGTTGTGGATCGGCTGACCGGTGAACGACCGGTTCGCGCCGATATTCGGCACCTGGGCGTTGATCATGCCCGGCAGTGAGGCCTGGTAGCCGTTACTGAACAGGTTGCCGTTGACGTTGTCCGTGTAGCCGACCAAGATCAATATTGGTGCCGTTTCGCCGGCAACTCGAGCGACGCCGAGCACGATGCCGGTGATGATGCCGGTCAACGCCGTCGGCACGACGACGCGGGCCACCGTCTTCCACTTCGGGACCCCGAGGGCGTATGAGGCCTCGCGCAGCTCGTTCGGTACGAGCTTGAGCATCTCCTCGGTGGTGCGCACGATGACGGGAATCATCAGGAGCACCAGCGCGAACGACACTAGGGCGCCGCGGCGCTGGCCGTGGAAGGTCGTGACGAAGACGGCGTAGATGAACAGCGCGGCGACGATGGACGGCACACCGCTGAGGATGTCGACCATGAACGTTGTCGCACGCGCGAGTGGCCCCCGGCCGTATTCGACGAGGTAGATGCCCACCATCACCGCTATCGGAACGGAGATCAGCGAGCACAGAAAGACCTGCTCCAGGGTGCCGAGGATCGCGTGCCATGCACCGCCACCGGGATCGCGATACGTGCGCGTGCCGATGGGACTGGTGAACCAGCCGGTTCGCGTGATCGCGTGCCAGCCCTTGCTGACCACGGTCCACAGCAGCCACACCAACGGGATCAGCGCGACGCCGAACGCCAGCGTCACGAGCACAGTCGCGAGCTGGTTCTTGGCCTTCCGGACGGCGTGGCCGGTCGACAGGGTCGCCGGCGCGACGGCGGTCATGTGAACTCCTTTCGCCGGCTGACCACGCTGCGTGCGGCGACGTTGACCGCGAACGTCAGCACGAACAGCACCAGACCGGCGGCGATGAACGCGCCTGTCTGCTGCGGCTGGTTGAACTCGGCGGCGCTGTTCGCGATCTTCGACGCGAACGTCTCCCCGCCGTTGAAGATCGACCAGGTGAACGGGGACCCGGGGGACGGCTTGGACAGGATGAGCATGACGGCGATCGTCTCGCCGAGCGCGCGGCCCAGGCCGAGCATTGAGCCGCTGATAAGGCCGGGGCGCCCGTACGGCAGCACGGCCATCCGGATCATCTCCCAACGGGTGGCGCCGAGCGCCCACGCCGCCTCGATGTTCTGCGGCGGGGTGCGTTCGAACACGTCGCGGCCGATGGCGGTGATGATCGGCAGGATCATGATCGCCAGGATGACGCCACCGTTGAAGATCGTGCCCAGGTCGACGTTCTCGTTCCTGAAGAGCGGGAACCAGCCGAGGTGGTACAGCACGCGCTGTACCGGCCGCAGGTGCGGCGCCAGCACGATGATGCCCCAGATCCCATAGATGATCGAGGGAATCGCGGCCAGCAGGTCCACGATGTAGGCGACCGGCCGCGCTAGTCGCTTCGGCGCGTAATGGGTGATGAACAATGCGATGCCGATGGCAATCGGCACTGCGATCACCATCGCCACGAGCGAGATGATCACGGTCACCCAGAGCAGGTCGACGATGCCGAAGTTCAGTGTTCCGTTGTCGACGCTCCAGTCGCGCGAGAAGAGGAAGTTCGACTTGTCGTCGGCTATCGCCGGAGCGGCGCGAGTAATCAGGAACGCGGCGATCAGGCCGATGAGGATGACGACGAAGAGCCCGGAACCGGCGGCCGCGCCGTGGAACAGCCGGTCACCGATACGCGCTCTGCCGCCGGTACTGATCATTCCCGCCCCGGCGACGGGCGGGCCTCCCTCAAGCGTGCTGACCGCTAAGGGCTCGGCCGAACCGAACGCGGTCGGCTCACCGGCCCGGACAGGCGCAGCCCCGAACTCGGACACCTGGACGTCGGTCTGGGCGTCATCCACGGGTGCGTCTGCGTTTTCGCGTTGCGTCGGTCCCTCCACAGACTCACCTCCGATGCTGGGCGGCGGCAGTGGCGCGGCAGGCTCGTTGGACTTGCCCCCGCGCATTGTCTCTGGATCTGCCATGGCTGTCGTCTCTTATCAGCAGAGTTGTCCGTGTGCCGAGGCGGAACCACCGCGACACACGGACAACCGTATCCGAGTAGAGCGTCTTAGCTGATCTTGGCTACCGACGCTTGGACCTTGGCGGCGATGTCGCTCGGCAGTGGCGCGTAGCCGTTGCTAGCCAGGTCCTGCTGGCCCTGGCTGGACGTGTACGCGAGGAACGACTTGACGAGCGCACCGATCGAGGAGCTCGAGTACTTCTCGCATGCGATCTCGTACGTCACCAGGATGATCGGGTACGCACCCGGCTCCTTGGTGGCGTAGTCCAGCTTCAGCGTCAGGTCGTCACCGGTGCCGACGATCTTGGCTGCGCTGACCGCCTTGCCGGCCGAGTCAGCGGTGAGCGCCACTGCGCCGCCGCCGTTGTCGACCTTGGCCATCGACAGGCCCGCGCTGCCGGCGAACGACCACTCGATGTAGCCGATGCTGCCTTCGGTGGAGCTGATTGCCTGCTGCACTCCCTGCGACTTGGCCTTGCCCTGGCCGGTGCCGGCCCAGGTCTTGCTGGGCTTGGCGGTGAAGATGGTCGGCGCTGTCGCGGACATGTACTTCTCGAAGTTCTCCGTGGTGCCCGACTCGTCGGAGCGGTAGAAGACCGTGATCTTGCTGGACGGCAGGTTGGCGCTCGAGTTCAGCGACTTGATCGCCGGGTCGTTCCAAGTGGTGATCTTGCCGGTGAAGATCTTCGCGATCACGTCCGGGGTGAGCGTTAGGTCGCTGAGGCCATTGACCTTGTACGCAACAGCGATCGGACCGGTGACCATCGGCAGGTCCAGCGCCGGGCTGCCGCATCGCTTCTGCGCAGCCGCCGGCTCGCCCTTGTCAGGGTTCAAAGCGGAGTCCGATCCGGCGAAGTCGACCTGGCCGCCGTTGAACTGCTTCACGCCGGCCCCGGAGCCGGTCGGGTTGTAGGCGATCGTCGCACCGGAGCACTGCTTCTGATAGGCCTGAATCCACGCCTGGATCGCGTTCGTCTGAGCGGTCGAGCCCTCGCCCTTCAGGCTGCCGGACGCGCATGAACCAGAACTACTGCCAGTGGTAGCTCCGGTGGTGGCTCCGGTCGGAGAGGCCGTGTTCCCCCCGTTCCCACTGCTGTTGCTCTTGTCCGAGCCGCAGGCCGCCAGCGCGAGGGCGCCTGCAAGCAGGGCGGCCGCAACGCCAGTCCGGTACAGCTTCACGTTGTTGACCCCTTCGTCAATTCGTCTAGTGGTTACCAACCCCGGAAGGTAGGGCGATCAGGTGGCGTGGCGGGGTGGCTGAGGTAAACGCCAGGTGAACCCAGCCGGGCGCGGATGTGACGCTTCCTAGACCGCCGTATGTCCACGGGGTAAACAGCCCTCACGGAAGGGCGTACTGCGCGTCCACATCGTAAGGTGCGAATCCGGAACGTTCGTACATCCGCATTGCGGCGGAGTTGGACTCATCGACATAGAGCATGACCTCGGGGACACCGCGGCCGATCAGGTACGCCAGCCCGGCGTTGAGCAGCGCCGTTCCGAGGCGCAATCCCCGCGCCTGCGGGGCAACGCCCAGCACGTACACCTCGCCGATACCGGTGCGGTGCACCTTCGTCCAGTGGAAACCGAGGAGCATGTCGTCGCGGAACGCCAGGAGGAAGCCGGACGGGTCGAACCATGGCTCGCGCTCGCGCGCCTCGAGGTCAGCCCGCGTCCATCGACCCTGCTCGGCGTGGTCGGCGAACGCAGCGGCGTTCACGGCGAGCCACGCGTCCTCGTCCTGCCCCGGGACAAATGCGCGCAGCCTTACGCCCTCGGGCAACGGCCCCGCGGGGACGTCGGACAGCGGCCGGCGCAGCTGCCACAGCACCCGGTGCTTCGTGTAGCCCCGGGCCATTGCGGCGGCAGCGACCGGACTGCGCTTGCCGTGCGACCACACGATGGGCTGCGGTACTAGGCGTTCCAGCTCCGCGAGCAGCGCCGGGGTGGCGTCAGCCAGGTCGGCGATTTCGGCGACGTCGTCGTCGAGCTGCGCGTACCCGTCCACCTCGCCGGCCACGAGGTGCTCCAATCCGGGACGCGACGCGCCGAGTTGCAGCACGGCGTGGTCACTCAGCGGCGGGGCCCCGTCACGCGCTTTGACCGTCTCGATCAGCGCGCGAACCTGATCACGCAGGCTGTCATCGAGAACGTCAAGGACGGCAACCTGCACTCGCCAAAGCTACCGGTCGACGAGATCGTCAGCGCTCGTGCCGCGGGATTCGCCGGTTGCCGCCGACGACGGGCGGACGAACTTGTACCCGACGTTGCGCACAGTGCCGATCAGCGCTTCGTGTTCGGCGCCGAGCTTGGCGCGCAGCCGCCTGACGTGCACGTCGACGGTGCGGCTGCCTCCGAAGTAGTCGTATCCCCAGACCTCCTGGACGAGGTGTGACCGGGTGAACACCCGGCCGGCGTGCTGCGCCAGGAACTTCAGCAGCTCGAACTCCTTGTAGGTGAGATCGAGAGCGCGGCCGGAAAGCCGGGCGGTGTAGGTGGTCTCATCGATGACCAGGTCGCCGACCTGGACGTGCTCGGGCTTGGGGTCGGCTTTGCGCCCACGCCGATCCACTGCCAGGCGCAGCCGAGCGTCGAGCTCGGCGGGACCAGCCGTGTCGAGCACGACGTCGTCGATCGCCCAGTCGGCGGACAGCGCGATCAGCCCGCCCTCGGTCAGCACCGCCAGCACCGGGATGTTGCTGTCGAGCGCTGCAACGACGCGCGTGAACGCGCGTCCTCCTGCGAGGTCACGGCGGGCGTCGATAAGGATGACGTCACCGGGGGTGTGCTCGACCAGCCGGCTGGCGTCGAAGGGGAGCACGGTGACCGAGTGGGGCAGCAGGCCCAAGGCGGGCAGCACTTCAGTGGTGGGTTGCACCGCGCTGGTCAACAGCACGAGTTCCATGCGCGTCTCCTGATGGGCGAGACCAGGCGGCGCTGCCCAGAGGCGTCCTAGGCAGGATAGCAACGTGCCTCCCCCGCAGCTCGTCAGATTAACGACATCGGACGGTGTGGCGATCGCCGCCGACCACTGGCCGGCCGAGAGCGCCCTGGCGTACGTCGTCGCGCATGGCTTCACGGGCTCCAGCCGGGCGCCGCGGGTACGGCGGATCGCGACGCAGCTGGCCGCAACGGGCGCCGCGGTGCTGGCGCTCGACTTCCGCGGACACGGTCGTTCCGGTGGGCGCTCGACGCTCGGTGATCTCGAGGTACACGACGCCGCTGCCGCGGTTGCCTTCCTGCGGGCGGCCGGTCACCCGTTGATCGCGCTCGTCGGCTGGTCGATGGGTGGCTCGGTGGTACTGCGCTACGCCGGACTCGGCGGGGACTCCGACGCCGTGGTCAGCATCAGCTCGCCGGGTCACTGGTGGGAACGCGGCACCGCGCCCATGCGCCTCGTGCACTGGGCGGCCGAGACGCGGGTCGGCCGGACGGCCACGCGGATCGTCACCCGCACGCGGCTGCGTAGCGCCGAGTGGCTGCGGCTGCCCGAGTCGCCGGTCGAGGTGGTGGCGGCAATCGCGCCCCGTCCGCTGCTGATCGTCCACGGCGATGCCGACCGCTACTTCCCGCTGCGGCACGCCGAGGCCCTGGCCGCCGCCGCATCGGACGCCGTGTTCTGGGCGGAAGCCGGCATGGGCCACGCGGAGAGCGCCACGACGCCGGCGCTCGTCGGGCGCGTGGACGGCTGGGTTCGGCAGACGCTAGACGTCCCGGCTCTGCGACCATGACATACGTGGCGAGCGACGGCAGGTGGGTGGACCCACTGAGCGTCACCGCGCAATTTCCCGCGATCGACGACTACGCGTTGGGGCCGCAGGATCCGAATCCATTCGGCGTCCGGCCCCCGAGCGGCCCCGTCCCGCCGCCCCCGCCCGGGCGGGTTAGTCACCTCGGTGGTGCCGTGTCCGCGGCGATCATCACGGTGGGATTCACCGTCGCGGCACATTACGGGGCAACCCCGCTGCTGTTTGCGGTCGCCGGCGCGCAGGCCGTGCTGGTGCTCTGCTGGGTGTTCGGTACCGGAGTGCCGGGCCGGCTCGGCGCCGTCGTCGTCGGGGCGCTGGCCGCAGCAGGCGCCGATTTCATCGTGTCGCGCTGGCCGCACGGGCAGCTCGGAACGCTGGTCGTCATCCTGGGGCTGTCCGTCCCGGCGATGTTCATCCACCAGCTCACCCGAGGCGTCGTGCGTACGCGTGTCGTGGAGTCCCTGTCGGACGTCGCACTGCTCGTGGTGGCCGTCGTGGCAATGCCGGCGTTCATCCAGCTCCAGCACGAGACGATCGGCGTCCAGATGGTGACCGGTGTCGCCCTCGCGGCCGGATGCGGCCTAGTCGCTGCGCATCTCGTCGACATGGTCTGGCCGGTGCCGCGTTTCGACCCGGACGTGCGGTGCGGCCTGCTCGCTGTGGTGGTCGCCGCCGCGGTCGGCGCCAGCGTGACATACCTGCGGCTTTCCGACACCGTGGACTTCGCATCCGTGCGCTCGCTGTATCTCGGGGCATCCGTGGGCGCGATCGTCAGTCTGTTCGCCGTCGGCGCCGCCTTCGTCCAGTACGGCCTGCCGCGGGGCGGGCGCATCGCGGCGATCACCCGTCCGATCGCCGGGGCTTTTATGTCGGTGGGGCTGCTGGCACCAATCGGCTACCTGCTGTGCCTGATCATCCGCGGCTGAGTTTGGGCCTTGCTCAGCTGGGTACAGTGCCCGGCGTGAACGACCAATGGCCGGCAGCGCCCGGACGCCGCCGGCGCTGGCCGTGGATCACGCTGATTGCCGCCGTCGCGCTGGTCGGCCTGCTTGTCGCTGCCGACCGCATTACGGCCGCTCTGGCCGAGTCGGCGGTGGCAAAGCGCATCGATCAGCAGGCGCCGTTCTCCACCAGCAACAGCAAGGCGCACGTGTCCATCAACGGCTTCCCGTTCCTGACGCAGGCGATCAGCGGTCGCTACGACGACATCCAGGTCAGCGGCAACGCGCTCACCATCGGCACGGTGAACGGCGTCAACTTTGACGCGCACATGCAGGGCGTCCACGTCCCGCTGAACAACGCGATCAACCGCGACGTGAAGTCCCTGCCGATCGACCACATCAACGCCACGGCGACCGTCCCGTTCACAGAGGCAGCTCGGCTCACCGGTATCGACGGGCTGCAGCTGTCGGACAACAACGGCGCGCTGCGCGTCTCGCTCGGCGTCAGCGTGCCGGCGCTGGGCGACGTGACCGCCTCGGCGAACGCCAACGTCCACCTCGACGGCAACCGGGTCTCGTATGAGGTGAGCCAGATCGTCGTCAACGGCGCGCCCGTGCCGGACGC
>JBPYES010000472.1:0-4931 GCA_051984825.1 Jatrophihabitantaceae bacterium | reverse complement strand
AGCTGCTGGGTGAAGAAGGCGTGTCCCGCAGTACGCCTCTTATTGTGACGTCCTCTCAGCTGACGCCGTTGCTGAGGTGTGGCCGCGATGGTGCTTGAGCAGCGGTAGCGTTTGCGCAGCGGACGGGGCGTGTCGGAGGTGCACGGTGTCCGATGGCCGGGTGCTGATCGTCGGTGCTGGTGTTGCCGGATTCGCGATGGCGCGTGCATTGATGGCAAAGCGGATTCGGTTTCTGCTTGTGGATCGCCTCGCGCAGCCGCCGCAACCGCGGCTTGGGCTGAACTTGCCGGGTAACGCGGTGCACGCGTTGCGGATGCTCGATGTCGAGCTGGGCGGCGTCGGCGTGCCGATCAAGCGGCGGGAGTATCGAACGGCGACTGGTCGGCTGCTGTTCGCAGTAGACGAGTCGGCGTTCTGGGCGCCGGCCGCGACTTCAGTGTGTGTTCGTCGCGCGGATCTGCTCACCGCATTGGCGGATGGCATTCCGGCGGACGCGGTGCGCTGGGGCACGGAGGTCACCTCCCTGACAACCGGTCCGGGCGGGGTGGACGTGTCTTTTGCCGACGGGCACCAGGAGTCCTTCGACCTGGTCGTCGGCGCGGACGGGGTTCACTCCACGGTGCGCGCAGTGTTGTTCGGTGGGTCCGCGCCACGGGCGGCGCTGCTGTCGCAGGCAAGCTGGCGTTTCACCGCGGACAATCTTGGCGTCGAGTGTTGGATCGTGTGGTCCGGTGCAGCCGGCACGTTTCTGCTGATCCCTGTCGGCCCGGGTGAGGTTTACGGCTACGCCTCGGCGACTCGCGGAGGTTCCGTCTCGGATGATCCGCAGTGGTTGCGGTCAGTGTTCGCTGAATATCCCGATCCGGTGCCGCGCACCGTTGACGCCGTCCTGGCCAGCCGCTCGACGTTGTACCACTCGCCCGTCGAAGAGGTCCGGATCCCGCAGTGGAACCGGGATCGGGTGGTGCTGATCGGTGACGCGGCGCACGCGACCGCGCCGGTGTGGGCACAGGGTGCGGCGTTGGCCGCCGAGGACGCCCTCGTGCTTGGCGAGCTCCTCGACGAACTCGGCGACTGGTCCGTGGCAGGCGACCAATTCGAGCAGCGTCGCCGGCCGCGCGTGGAGCACGTGCAGGCGATGACGGACAAGCTGTCCCGCGCTGCGCGACTACCCGTCTGGCTGCGCGACGGCCTGCTGCCGATCGTCGGTCCGCGGACCTACCGCGAGACCTATCGTCCGTTGCGCGACCCGGTGCTCTGAGCCTGAGCCTCAGCGTTGTCGGCGCTCACTGGCAGCATCCCCGGCACTACATCGCGACCGGGGAGGAATCCGTTGCCTGTCCGCTTTCAGCTCGTCATCGACTGCGCCGACCCGGATCGGCTGGCCCACTTCTGGGCGGCTGCACTTGGCTACGAGCTAGCGCCGCCGCCGGCGGGTTTCGTGACCTGGAACGACTACTACCGCGACCTCGGGTTACCCGAGGAGGACCTGTTCGACGGCGCAGACAGGATCAGCGACCCTCACGGCCAGGGGCCGAGCATCTGGTTCCAGGTGGTTCCGGAGACCAAGACCATCAAGAACCGCCTACACATCGACGTCCACGCCAGCGGCGGCCGGGCCGTCCCGATCGAGACCCGCAGGCAGCGAGTCGACGCCGAGGCTCGCCGGCTGGCTGACCTAGGCGCCACCATCGTCGCCGCCTCGCAGGAGGAAGAAGGCCTCGACCACTACGCGGTGGCGATGAAGGATCCCGAGGGCAACGAGTTCGACATCAACTGACCGACCGTCTGGACAGCGCGGCGTCCCATAGTGGCCCGGCGATCAGCCATACCATCAGCAGCACTCCCAGGTGTGCTTCGAAGCCGACCAGCGCGCGGGTGCGCTCCGTGTCGCCGACCAGGAGGACGCCGAGCCCGACGAGCGCGCTGGTCATCACGCAGGCGAGCACCGCCTTGCCGAACGCACGCCATTCGTGCCGCACCCGCAACGGTCCACGCTTGGGGAGCTTCACCGGCTCCGGGCCGCCGGCGAATCGGTACGCGAACCGGGGGTCGGCCCAGCGGATGACGCTGTGCCCGAACACGACGGTGAAGCTGATGTAGGCGGCGGCCAGCGCGTGAGCCTCGGTCGCGGTGGCTCCGCGCGCCAGGTCGAGCGCCGACAGCACGAGCAGCCCGACATCGGCCAGCGGCGAGGCGAGCAGCAGGTAACGGCTCAGCCGGGGCCGGCGTAGCAGGTAGCGGACGGCCAACCCGGCGATCAAGAAGGCCCAAAAGGCGATTTCGCACGCGACGATGCCGACGACGATCACGGGTCCTCCTTTTCTAGCACGGCCGTGTTACTTCCTAAGCTAGCACGACTGTGCTAGAAACGTTCGTGCCCCGCGTCGTGGATCACGCCCAGCGGCGTGCCGAGCTGGCCGAGGCGGTGTGGCGCGTCGTCCGCCGCGACGGCATCGAGCACGCGTCCGTGCGTGAGGTGGCCCGCGAGGCGAATCTGTCGATGGGCTCGTTGCGCTACTTCTTCGACAGCCAGGACGGGCTGCTGCGCTTCGCGATGGAAGAGGTCATCCGGCGAGTGCAGGCCCGCATCGAGGCAGGGGCGCCGGCCCGGGAGGCAGCGATGCGTCGCGGCAAACCCGGCGACGCGGTGATCGACCTGCTCGAACAGGTGCTGCCGCTGGACGACGAGCGCCTTGCCGAGGCGCAGATCTGGCTGGCGTTCACGCCCCGCGCGCTGATCGACCCGCAGCTACACGCGGTACGTCGGCAAGCGGATGACGGTGTGCGCGAGCTGTGCCGGCAATGTCTGCTCGGCCTGTCCGGGTTCGGGCTGATGACACCGGAGCGCAGCCTGCACCAGGAGACCGAACGGCTCTGGGCACTGATCGACGGGCTGACCCTGCACCTGGTAACCGGTCACACGTCACGCCGCACTGCCCGGCGCGTGCTTCGCGCGCACCTCGCCGAGCTCCGCTAGCACGTCCCGGCCGTGCGCGAGGAACCAATCGGTACCTCACGTCGACGCACGCTGGGCTCATGACACGAATCGCCGTTGTTACCGGTGCAACCCAGGGCCTCGGCTTCGCCTTGGTCGAGGGGCTGGCACAGCGGATGGCGCCAGAGGACCTCGTCTACCTCACCGGTCGAGACGCGCAACGAGCCGCGACGGCCACGGCACGTCTCCGCTCCGCTGTTGCACACGTACGCCCACACGCTCTCGACGTTCGAGACAACAACGCGCTGGCCACCTTCGTGAATCGCATCATCGCGAGTCACGGCGGCGTGGACATCCTGTTTTCGAACGCCGCCGCACGGCTCACCCCCGACACGCCATGGGCGGCGCTGATCGAAGAATTCGTCGAGACGAACAATCTCGGCACGACGCGTGTGTTACGAAACTTCGCGCCGGCGATCCGAACCGGCGGCCGGCTGTTCGTAGTCGCCAGTGAGTTCGGGCGGCTTTGCTACCTCCCGCCGAGCCTGCAAGCCAGGTTCGACACCGCGACGATGTCCATGGACGATGTCGACGCCGTCATGGTCGCGTGGCGGAACGCCGTGCTGCGCGGCACGTCCGCCGCAGAAGGCTGGCCCGACTGGATCAACATCCCGTCGAAGGTCGGTCAGGTGGCAGCGATGCGCGTGCTCGCTCGTGAGCGGTACGAGCAAGACGCCCGGACCGGGACCTTCGTGAGCGCAGTCTGCCCTGGGCTCATCGACACCGGCGCGTCGCGCCCGTGGTTCCCCGATATGAGCAGCGCGCAAACGCCGGGGGAGGCCGCCGAAGCGTTGCTCGAACTGGCGCTAGGCCCACACCGTCCCGACGTGTACGGGGAGCTGCTCCAATTCGGCCAGGTCCGATCGTGGCGCTAGCCAAGCTGCCGACAATTGACCCGGCGTTGCGGCAACGCCCCGGTAGCGTCGAAGCGTGGACAGCGACGTGTTCCTCGCCGACTGCCCGGCGCGTACCACGTTGGACCTGGTCGCCAACACCTGGTCGGTTGTGGTGATCTTCGGGTTGCGCGACGGGCCACAGCGGTATGGGGAACTGCACGGGCGCATCGGCGGCGTGTCGCGAAAGGTACTCACCCAGACGTTGCGAAGGCTGGAGGCGAACGGTCTGGTAACGCGACGGCACATCCGCGCCGCACCGCCCGGCGTCGAGTACCGCCTGACACCGCTCGGGCATAGCTTGGTCGAGCCGGTCACGGTCCTGTCCCGGTGGGCCGAGCAATACGCCGAAGCCGTCGCGGCCGCTCGCGAGGCGACGCTAGCCGCCGCTGGTGACGAACTCGGCGACGTCGGCAACCACCTTGGGGCTGCTCAGCATTCGGCGATGACCCAGGCCGGTAGTGATTTGCAGCCGCGATCCGGTCCAGGCTGATGCGATAGCGGTTGCATCGGTGACCGGCGTGGAGTTGTCGTCTTGGTCGTGGATGATCAAGGTCGGCGGCATCGCCACGGTGCGACCGGCCGCGGGTACGTCGAAGTCGTGCATCGGAGCGCCGACGCGGCGTTCGACCCGGGCAATCAGGCGCCGGTACGTCCGCTCGCCTAAGCCCAGCACCGCGGCGAACTGACGGGCGAAAGAGAGCGTGCTGGCCAGCGGGGCCAACAGCACCACCCGATCGGCCGGGAGTCCGTCGCGCAAGGCGACCGTGGCGGCCGTGCAGCCGAGGGAGTGGGCGACCAGCGCGCGGGCCGGCCCGTAGGTCGCTGCGACAGCCGTGAGCGCCGCCGCGAACTCCGGTATCGACGAGGACCTGGGCCCGAAGGCGCCGGGTGCGGATGCGCCATGGCTCGGTGCGTCGAACGCCACCACTCGGTGGCCGCTCGCAACCAGTGGCGGCACGAACGCGCCGAACTGGCCGCGGTGGCCGGCCCAGCCATGCATGAGGTAGACGACCGGCCCAGTGCCCCAGGATTCCCCG
>JBPYES010000471.1:0-5492 GCA_051984825.1 Jatrophihabitantaceae bacterium | reverse complement strand
CTGCGGTTGCTGCTGCGCGAGGAGCTGGCCACTGTCGGCAAGGTTTTCGTCGACGGGCGCAACGTCGGTCGGCTGCGCCGCCGCCGGATCCCGGAGCTGCGCCGCAAGATGGGCTGCGTGTTCCAGGACTTCCGGCTGCTGCCCAAGAAGAACGTCTACAGCAACGTTGCCTTCGCCCTGGAGGTGATCAACAAGCCGCAGCGCACCATCCGCCGCTCGGTGCCTGAGGTGCTTGATCTGGTCGGGCTCGAAGGCAAGGCGCTGCGCATGCCGCATGAGCTCTCCGGCGGCGAGCAACAGCGTGTCGCGATCGCGCGGGCGTTCGTCAACCGGCCGCTTGTGCTGCTCGCCGACGAGCCCACAGGCAACCTCGACCCGGATACGAGCCAGGGCATCATGAGCCTGCTCGAACGCATCAACCGGACGGGCACCACGGTGCTCATGGCCACGCACGACAACAACATCGTCGACGCCATGCGCCGGCGTGTCATCGAGCTCGACTACGGCCACATCGTTCGCGACCAGTCCCGTGGCGTCTACGGCGTCGGCCGCTGAGCGGCTCTGAACCAAAGGAAGTCATGCGCGCCAACTTCGTGATGTCAGGCGTCGGGCAAGGCCTGCGCCGCAACGTCCTGATGTCGATCGCCCTGATCATGATCACCTTCGTGTCGCTGTATTTCCTCGGCGGAGCGCTGCTGACCCAGAAGGAGATCGCGAAGTTCCGCAGCAAGTACGAGGACAAGCTGAACGTCTCGATCTTCTTGTGCGGTCCGACGAAGAACGAGAGGTGCCCGCACCCTTACACGGCACAGGAGCGTGCCAGTCTCGAAGGGCAACTGCGGTCGGATCCGCTGATCGCGTCGGAACGCTTCGTCAGCCAGAACGAGATCTTCAAGAACAACCCGGACTACCTCGGGCTCGGCAACCTCGACATCCTGCAGCCCAGCGACTTCCCGAACCTGATCTCCGTCAAGCTCAAGGACATCAAGCGCGACTACGTGCCGATGGCGGCGCGCTACAACAAGGCGGCGGGCGTCGAGCAGGTGCAGAACCAGGACGCCAGCCTCAAGACGATCCTCGACATCTTCGACAAATCGCGGATCGGTGCGCTGGCGTTCGCGCTCCTCGTGCTAGTCGCCGCGATCCTTCTGATGGCGATCACCATCCAGGTAGCCGCGGCTCAGAGACGCAATGAGACGAACATCATGCGCCTGGTGGGCGCGTCGCGGTGGATGACGCAGCTGCCCTTTGTGCTCGAGGCGGTGATCACCGCGTTGATCGGCGGCGTGCTCATCATCCCGGCACTGTGGTTCAGCAAGACATATGTGCTGAACGGGATCTTCGGCCACTCGGTCAGCCATGGCGTGCTGCCCGATCTGTCGATTAACGACGTACTCATTGCGAGCGGCGAATCCATCCTCGTGGGCGTGGTGCTCGCGGTGGTCACTGCCTACGTCACGCTGCGCGCCTACGTCCGGTTGTGATGGCCGCCAAGCAGGGCGGCCGCAAGTTCATCGCGCAGAACCGCAAGGCGCGCCACGATTACGCGATCCTCGACACCTACGAGGCGGGCATCGCGCTCACCGGAACCGAGGTGAAGTCGCTGCGGGCCGGCCGGGCCTCCCTGGTCGACGGGTTCGCGACGATCGACGACGGCGAGATCTTCCTGCGCAACGTGCACATCCCTGAATACACGCAGGGCAGCTGGACGAACCACGAGCCGCGGCGCACTCGCAAGCTCCTGCTACACCGTGCCGAGATCACCCGGCTGATCGGCAAGACGCGCGAGAGCGGGCTGACGCTCGTCCCGTTGTCGCTGTACTTCTCCGAAGGCAAGGTCAAGGTCGAACTCGCACTCGCCCGGGGCAAGCGCGCGTACGACAAGCGGCAGGATCTCGCCAGGCGCGACGCCGACCGGGAGGTGCGGCGCGCCATGGGCCGTCGCGCCAAGGGTGCCGCCTACGAGCGGTAACGCCGTGCCCGGTGCCGCGCCTCGTCGGCGTGGCGGCGCTGATCGGCGACCAGCACGCCGTAGGTGAACCCGTCCTCACCGCGCTCCGCGGCGACCTCGGCCAGCCGTCGCGCCAGATGCGCGGCGACGACGCTGTCCTGGAATTCGCCGAGCAGATCCTGCAGCTTGGTGATGTCCTGGGCCAGCTGCTGCGCCTGGTCGTCGCCCGTCACGGCTGCCGCCTCGGCCGCGTATCGCACTCGCTTGCCCGCCTTGCGCGCGCCGTGCATCTGCTCGTCCGTGCCGGAGCGCCTGGTAGCCCGGCGCAGCCGCTTGCCGAGGGTGCGCTCGACGCGGTCGATCGCCTCGTGCAGCGTCTCGGCGGGACGCCCGGCTGCGGCAGTGAACGGTGGATCGTCGCGCCAGCGGGTGGCCTCAGCAAGCAGATCCGCATAGCGGCTGCTCTGCATTGTTTCGAGCAGCTCCGCCCGATGCCGGTCCAGATCGGAGCGCAGCCGGTGGTCGACGTGCTCGGCGATCGGGCCAACCACCAGATCGCCGGGCAGCTCGTCGATGGCGGCAAGAAGCCGACTGCGCAGCACCTCCGCGTCGCGGACGCCGCCGAGCACCCCGGCATACCAGCGCAGTTCGTCCTCGAACGCCGCGGCTTGCTCGGCGTCGAAGCATTCCCCGAACGTGCGCAATGTGCTGCGCATGCGGCGGCAGGCGACCCTGGTGCGGTGCACGGAGTCGTCGGCGTCCCGCTGGATCGCGAAGTGGCCGGCCACGACCGCATCGACTTGCCGGGAGAGGTAGTCGACGAGCACGGCCCCTGCCGAGGTGCGCGGCGTACCGACTCCCTCGTTGCCGATGCCGACCACGGCGCGGGCAAGCTTCGCCCGGCTGGTCGAGGGCACCGCACCGGCCGACATCAGCGTCCTGCCGATCTCGGCGAGCAAAGCGTCGTCGCCGGCGGGGCCGAGTTCGATCTCGGCCTCGTGCCAGCGGGGAGCTCGCACCTCGACTCCGAGTCCGATCGCTCGGACGTCGTCGAGGGCAACCTCGGCGAGCAGCACGCCGGTGCCGTCGCACAGCCGATGCCGGACGCGTATGACCGAGAGTCGGACCGCTGCGGCCAGTGGCCGATCGCGCACGAACGGGTTTAGCTGCGCTGCGAGTTCCTCCGGCGGACCCTCACTGGGTGGCCAACGCAGTTCAGTCCGTCCCCGGCGGGCGGGCACCTTGAGCTGCCATCCCGTGTCTACGTCGCCCTCGCGGCGCCGCAGGGTCAGCCGATACCGCAGCAGGTCCATCTCGCTGGTGTCGTGGTAGGTGCTCGACAGGCGCACCGTGTCGATCGTGACGCGACGGCTCGGCCCCGAAAGGTTTGGCACGACAAAATCCGGCGCAACGTCATATTTCGTCTCGACCTCGGGCGCGACATCGGCCATGACACCAGTTGTACCCGGTGGGAATGTGTCAACGGTATCC
This sequence comes from Jatrophihabitantaceae bacterium, assembly GCA_051984825.1. Taxonomy (GTDB): domain Bacteria; phylum Actinomycetota; class Actinomycetes; order Mycobacteriales; family Jatrophihabitantaceae; genus DASXRA01. The sequence continues at coordinate 2,050 of JBPYES010000471.1, read as the reverse complement.
TCGGTTTTTACCAAGTCGAGGGGGTGAAAGGTCTCGACTCCGGACGTTGAGACAGGGGAAGCGGGCCGAGGACCGCGTTGCTGACCTCGTTAATCATGTGACGCACCCTTATAAGCGCCGATACAAATCGCGCTGACTACGCTCTCGCTGCTTAAGCGATAGCGGGTCTGTCAGCCCGGGCTCGTCACCGGTCCGGTCCGCTGGCATCAGTCAGGTGACTTACCGTCCTCGCCGGTCGCGGGCGTGGAGGGGACATCTCACAGCGACTGGGCCCGTCGTACCGGCTTGTGTGCATGACCGGTAGGGCCGAGTAGGGGCGACGCACACTGCGCCCGGAGAAGCCCTGTTGAGGCGACGGAGGACGCGGGTTCGATTCCCGCCACCTCCACGTGGCTCTACCCCAGCAAATACGGGGGGTAGAGCCAGTATTTGACATGTGGCGCGGGGCCAGCGCGGAGCCGTTGCCCGTTAGGTATGGCCCGGAAATGCTGGGCTGTAGTCCCTGAATCCAGAGCTAGGACTGCTCTTGCGGGAGGATTTCCCGCCACCTCCACAACGGAGTTTCGCGAAGTACGCGGCCGCGAATCGGCACCGGGCAGCCGGTACCCGTGCTGTGCGCCGATCGCGAGTGTCATCCAATCGCGGAGGCGACTAGTAGGACAGCACCGATGCTGGCGAGCGACACGCCAGAGTAGGCGAGCAGGATGCGGACTACCGGGATCCACGATTCGTCGACTCGCGCGCTGAGTCGACACAGCCAGGCGGCGAGTGGGTAGCTGGCTGCTGCCAGCGCCAGTCCCGCGGCGATGCAGACCGTGACGGCGACCAAGAAGGCCATCTGCACAATCGTGCTATCCCGGAGTTGGTTTGGGTTGTTCTGATGCGCCGGGCGGTGCGGCTTGTACCTGCGCCCTGCGCCCGGCCGCCGGCATCCCTCCCGCCAGCGACCGGGCCGCGCAACGCTGGGCGCAGACCCTGCGCTGCGTCGCCGCGGACCGCGCTCTGATCGGCGGATGACGACGAGTGGCGGGTATGCCGTGAGCGGTCGGGCTGCAGACCGGGAACGGTCGGTCGGCCGCGAATGCTGTTGATCTTCTGGGCATGCTGGCGTGTGCCCCCGGGTCGCCGGAGCCAGCCAGCATAACGAGATGCCCGTCGCCGCACATCTCCTGCGTGCTGGCGACCTGGGCACTGTTGCATTGCTGCAGACAGAGCATGCCGGCTGCGGTTCCACGGGGCGCGCCGATCACCCGCCGATCAGAGGGACAGAGCAAGGTCGTCGAACGCGACACGGACGCGATCCTGGACGGGCAGGTCGCTGGTGATCGCGTAGTGGCCGCGGCGCAGGTTCTGCACGAAGGCGTGCCCGGCAGCAATGGTCCGTGCCGATGCCAGCCGTTTGAGCCCGCGCATCGGCCGCAGCCTTGCCTTGAGTCGGCCGTGATCGGTTTCGATGGCGTTGTTTTCGTACTGGTCGGTGACATGGCGTGCCGCCGGCGCTACCTCGTCCACGACTCGCGGGTAAACCGGCGCCCGGTCAGTCACCACCTCCACTGGAGCCGGCCCGCACCGCAGTGCACGGGCGAAGAACGACCGTGCGGCCGCCGCGTCGCGACGCCTGGACAGCACCACGTCGATCACCTGCCCGTACTGATCGACCGCCCGGTACAGATAGATCCAGCGGCCGGCGATCTTGAGGTAGGTCTCATCGACGAACCACCGATCACCGGCGGCATGGCGGGCCGCTCGCGCGCCGTCGATGAACTCCGCCGTGAATGTCTGCACCCACCGGTAGATCGTCACGTGATCCACCTCGACGCCGCGCTCGCCCAGCAATTCCTCGACATCGCGGTAGGACAGTCCGTAGCGCAGGTACCAGCGCACCGCAACGGCGATGACTTCTCGAGGGAACCGGTAGCCAGCCGGAGCGACGAGACAGAACGCGAAGTGAACACCGCGTCAGTGTCCCGGCGCCGCATCGACCGCTCCAACGCAACAGTGCCGCTCGACGGTGTCCGCAGCGTAGAACAGCAGATCCTTCGGCACGTTG
>JBPYES010000470.1:0-7502 GCA_051984825.1 Jatrophihabitantaceae bacterium | reverse complement strand
GGCGCGGGGCGCCTGATCCGAGAGCGCTGACCGTGTAGGTGTAGCGGTCTTTCTGGCCCAGCACGCGAGGCTTGACCTTGATGCGCCCGCGGATCGCCAGGCGCTCGCCAACTGGCACATCCGCTGTCGCCGCAGAAAGCTTTACCTCGGCAGGCTCCGGGGACTGCGCCTCTAGGTAAACGTGCTCCTCTTCCAAGCCGACGTTGCGCAGCCATACTGTAATTCGTTTGCGTAGCCGCGCGGATGTCTCACTGGGCTCGATCTCGACCTCGATCTGGCCGGGCGCGTCGACGAGCAGCGTCGTCACTGCCAGTGCCGCGTGCGAGGTCGCGCGCCCGGTGACCGGCGAGATTGCCTGCGCCGTCACGGTGAGCGGATACCGCGCCGGAAGCGTCCCGACGGCCGGACGCAGCGTGAGCTCCAGCTCGATCGACTCGCCCGGCATCAGCACTCTGCTGCGAGCCGGACGCGGCAGCCAGCTCGCATCCACGCCGAGCGGCGCGACTGCGATGATGCGTGGCTCCGGGGCACGGTTCGTCACCGTGGCGGCTGCCGTGACGACCAGTCCGGCGGCGGTTCGCAGTGCCGGCTCGACCTCGATCTCGGGCGGCAGCTCGGCATACGGGCGGGGTGTTGTCATTGGCTCACCACGATCTGCACGCCGGTGCGCTGCTGGCTCGGCTGCACGTTCACCTGTGTGGTGCCGAGTGCCTCAGACGGGTCGGTCGTCGGTCCAGCGGAGACGACGTAGGTGCCCGCGAGCAGGTCCGGGAACGTGAAGCGTCCCTGTGCGTCGGTCACCGTGGTGGTGAGCACCGTCGTCGGATACTGGTCCTGTTGGTAGATGAACACGGTCCATCCCGCCCGCTGGCCGGGCTTCGCCGTGCTGCCGGCGGTACAGCACTGCACCGTTCCGGACATCGACGCCGGACGCGGCAGCGCGACGTTCTCGATCAACGTCTGCCCGCCCGACACCGTGATCACTTGCGAGCTCGGCGTCGTGCCGGTCCCGGCGGAGACGGTCATCGTGTACGTGCCCGGCGGCAGCTCCTCGATCCGATACGCGCCGCAGTTGGGCGCGACGCTTGCCGTGGTCATGGAGAACGTCGCCGAACCAGAGGCCAGGCTTACCGATGCCTCGCCGATGGCACCGGTCGCCGGGTTGCACACGTTGACGCCGCCGGGCTGGCTGATCACGCCTGACACGGTGGCGGTCGAGAGCTGCATGCTGACCGTGATGCCTGCCGTGGTGACTTGCGAGCCGGCCGATCCCGAGCTGATGTTGCCTGAGCCGTCCAGTGAGACCGACAAGGTCTGCGTCTGCAGGTCGCTGCGCGCGAACGTGACGGTGTACGTGCCGGGGATCGGCAACCCGCCGACCTTCCACGAGCCGACGCTTCCGGTGCTCTCGGTGGCGGTCTGCACTGTCGTCTGGCCGTTGGTCACGGTCACCCGCACTCCCGGCGCACCGACGTTGTTCGGCAGCTGCAGCACCACGCCGTGCAGTGACGACGAGGACGGACTCAACGTTATGGCGACGCCGGTCAGCTTCTGGCCGGCAGTGAGATTGACCGTCAGCGTCTGCGGCGCGAAACCCGGCTTCGCCGCGACCAGGGTGAACGTAGCGGGCGTCGGCAGGCTGCGCAGGGTGAAGGTGCCGGCCTGGGCGCCGGTGAGCGAGACAGTGTTCGTGCTCTGCTGCCCGGTGGTCGCTGTCACGGTTACCCCGCTCAGCGGGCCGGTCGGCGACGTGATCGTTCCCGCGATCAGCCCGTCGCCGGTGCTCAGCGTGAGCTGGATGCCGGTGCGGTTCTCACCGCCGCTGACGTCGATGCGCTGGGTGGAGGTGGCGAATCCGGTCTTGGTCACGACCAGGTCGTAGACGCTCGGCGACGGGACGTTCGACAGGGTGAACGACCCGTCCGCACCGATCGGCACCTGCTGGACCACGGCCCCGCCGTTGTCCGGTGGGGTGACCGGCGCCGGCAACGGGCCGAGGGCGAGCGGCTGCGATGCCGCGGCCGGCGAGGTGTTCGGCGGCAGCGTTTCGAGGTACAGCGTCGCCCCCGCAACATCAGGGCCGGCGACGGTACCGCTGACGGTCGCCGGCACCCCGCCGAGGGCGACATTCAACCCGCCGCGCACTTGCCCTGTAGCGAGCGCGATCGTGGTCGCGCTGCTGTCGTCGGCCGCGCCGGGGTACCAGAGCTGAACGAACCCCGCTCCCTGGAAGCTGATCTTGTATTGGCCGGCGGGGAGGTCAGTGACGCTGTAGTTGCCCGCGCGGTTTGTTGCTGTCGAGGCGACCGGCGCGGAGATGTTCGACGTGCTGTACACGGCCACCGACACGCCCGAAACCGGTTGGTGCGACGTCAACTCGGTGACGACTCCGGCCACCCCCGACTGTCCGGTGGCGGCAGCGGCGTTGCGCGCTGCGGCGACTTGTAGCGCGAGATCGCGGTCTGCTGTGGTCTGGGAGACGAGCTTGGAGAGCGCGATCGTGATGACGACGGCGAACACCGTCGCGGCGAAGAGCAGTCCGAGCAGGGACAGTGCGCCGCGGGACATGACGGAGCGCTGTACGAATGTCACGCCTGCGCGCGGCGCGCGCTCCTCCTCGGTAGCAGGCGGATTCTCGATGCCGTCGACGCTGTCCTTCTCGTCCACGCCGTCCGCGAAGAACGCGTCATCAGGCAGGTCGTCGAAATACACATCCAGGCTGCGCACCGTCGGGTTGCCGAAGAAATGCCGCTTGGCGGCAGCCTCCATGTCGACGACGGCGTGCTGCCCGGGCGCAAGCGCCACGCGCTCGGGCTCGAACATGAACTGCACCTTGTTCTCCGGGTCACCGCCGGAGAGCAGGCCCTTGATGTTCGTGTTGCCGGTGTTCTCGACGAGCAGCCCGAAGTTGGCCCGCTTGCCTGCAGTGATCGACAACGGATCCACGCGCAGCTGCATGCCAGGCGACGTCGGCACCGTCATGTCGATCTCGGCGACGGTGCTGGCGTACGGCGGGGTGAGTTCGCGGACCTGAACAGCGATGCGCCGGGTGCCCGCCGCAAGACCCTTGGGGGGCGTCACCATGATTGAGACCTTGCGCGATTCGTCTGGGAACAGCGCGATCTCTTCGGTGTCCATCTCGACCCAGCCCGGGTCGGCGCCGAGCACCCGGATCGTGAATCCGGCGATCACCGTCTCGTTGTTGGCGATCGAGACGGTGATGGGCTGCGGGGAGCCCGGCACGAATGTGATCTCCCGGGGGGTGACGTCGACGCGCATGTCAGCCCCCCAACCGCAGGTTCTGCCTGGTGGTCGTACCGGCCGTCACATCGATCAACGCGGTCTGCTGGCGCAGACCCGGCGCCGTCACGGTCAGGCTGTAGCTGCCGGGAGCGAGGTTGGCGATCAGGAAGCCACCGTCGGAGCTTTCGGAAGTGGCAGTCAGCGACTTCTGCCCGTTCGTCGCCGTGATAGTTGCGCCGGCGAAGGCGCTGCCGTTAGGTCCGCGGATCGTTCCGGCAACGCTTCCGAGCGTGGCGGTCAGGTGCACGACGACGTTCGGCGCAGCCGCGTTTGCAGTCAGCTCCACCGGCACGCTGGCGACCGCGAATCCGGACAGGGAGACGGCGAGCGTGTACGACCCGGGAACGGCCAGGCCGTTGATGGTGAAGGTCCCCGGAAGGCCCGTGGTCAGGGTGGTGGCGGTCGGAGTGCCACCCGTGCTGTCGACGGCGCCGCCGACGGCCACGGTTGCGCCGCCCAGACCGACGTTGCCGGGGCCGACGACCTGTCCCTTGATGCTGCCGGTTCCGCTGGCGAGGCTGACGTTCATGCCGGCGCGGCTCTGTCCTGCAGCCAGGTCGACGACCTGGGTGGTCGTCCCGTGTCCGGGACTGGAAAACGTGATGACGTACGTCGCCGGCGTGGGCAGGTTGGTCAGCGAGTACGCACCGACTTGGCCGGTAGTCGGGGTGAGCACGTTGAGCGCGTTGCCGCCCACCGTCGTGCTGATGCGGGCTCCTCCGAGCGGTGTGGCGCCGTTGGAGACCACCCCGCTGATCTGCCCCGTGCTTGCGCCGAGCATGACGGTCGGCTCGAGCCGGGCATCACCGCCGCTGACGTCGTCGACGAGCGTGCTGTCCTGGTACCCGGGTGTGGTGAACGTCAGCTCGTACGTTTCCGGAGCAGGCAGTCCGGTTAGTTTGTACGTGCCGCTCGGCTGAGTCTTCGTGGTGGCGATCGCCTGTCCCGTTCGGGGGCCCAGCAACGGCCGTGCGGTGACTGTCGTTGTCACCGGCCGCAGCGTGTCGCCGGCATTGATCGTGCCCGACATGGAAGCGCGTTCACCGACGATTGTGGCGTCGATATCCGAGGTGACGCCTTGTGCAACTGCGGTGATCGCTTGGGCGCGGGATCGGGAGGGCTGATTCGGATACCACTGCGTCTGGTAACCGGTGGCGCTGAACTGGATGTAGTAGTCCGTCGGGAACAATCCAGCTAGGCTGTAGGTACCGTCGGTCTGACTCGCTGTCGAGCTCATCCCGATCAGGCCGTGCGGCCCCAGCCTGTACGCCCGCACCAGGATGCGACCGACCGGCTGACCGTCGTCGGCCGCGATGACGGTGCCGTTGATCGTCCCGCCCAATCCGGCGGGCAACTGCCCGGACTTGGGCAGCGCACCGGCGGGCGCGGCTCCCGCCGCCAGGCTAGTGGCGGCGGCCAGCGCCTGATTGCTCGACGTGGACGCGTTCTTGCCCTTCGTGCTGGCGAAGAACGAAGCCGGCGCCTCTTTGGTCATCGGGTCGTTGGCGAAGACTTTGCTCAGCCCGACAAGGAAGATCGTCGCCCATACCGCCACAATCGAGAAAAGGATGCAGGCGGTGAGCAGCCCCCGGCTTATCAAGGGACGCTGCCGGAATATCAAGGGGAGCTCGCAGACCACCGGCTCAGGGCCCTCGAACGCGTCGGACTCGTCGTCGGTGCCCTCCGCAGCGGGGATCGGCGCGGTCGGTTCCGTCAGGCCTAGCGGGCTGGTTCCCGGCGGTGGGGGCGGTGCGAGCTCGGGAGTGGGTGCGGTCAGCGGCTGTGCGTTCGCCTCGATGGTTATCGAGCGGTCCATTTCAGCGCCGGTGAACATGCGCGGGCCGCGCAGTGCCAGCATGATCGCTACGACCGCGCCGGGCTCGACCCTGCGTCGCGGTGGGGTGAATGTGGCCTGGACGTTCCGATCCGGGTCGCTCGCGGTGAGCGTGACGTCTAGTGGCACATTGCCATAGTTGACGAGCTCTAGGACGTACCGCGCCGAACGCCGGGCCCGTACCATCTTGGGCTGCGCGTCGAGCCGCATTCCCGGGCGTGCGGTCACGTCCAGGTCCAGGTCGAGGTAGTGCGGGGCGCGGGTCGTGCCGTGCGAGACGAGCTCGACCGTCAGCGGATGCCGACCCGCCGGGTGGGAGCTCGGCACGGAAAGCTCCACCGTGACCCGGCCGCTGCTATCGGGAAACAGCGGCAGCAGGGCCGGACGCGTGGAAACGCACTCGCGCGGGATGCCGATGACATTGGCACTTACGCCGTCAATCACGTCCTCGGTGTTGACGACGTCGAGAACCACGGCTGTGCTCTTGCCGGGTTCGACTGCTAGCTGCCGTGAATCGGCGACGACACGCATTTACATCCGTGCCGCTCGCCCGCAGTCGTTGAGCCATAGCTCCACGAGCGACCGTCCCCCTCCGACTCCCCTCGACGTCGGGCGCGCCGCTCCCGATATCGGAGCGAACGTGCTCGGGGGTGGACCAATCCACTTTGGCCCCCCGCCAGTTAACAATCATCTACCACGCGTGCACCGCTGGCTACCCCTCGGGGCGTATTGGCTAGCACTCGCCGATATGCCTAGTGGTGCACCACCTCAGGACTTGAGCGTGGTGAGCACAGCGTCGAGGCGGAGGGCGGCCTCGTCAGCGACTGCCGTCAGTTCCGGCCGGTCGGTCACGGTGACCATGACCTGTGGATCGAGGATCTCGACGATGGTGCCGGCGTCGGACGCGCGGACGACCACGTTGCACGGCAGCAACAGGCCCAGGCTGCGTTCGGCGTCGAGCGCCTGGAGCGCCAACGGCGGATTGCACGCGCCGAGGATGACGTAATCCTCGAGTTGCTTGCCGAGCTTGGCCTGCATGGTTGCGGCCACGTCGATCTCGGTCAGGACTCCGAAGCCTTGCCCGGCGAGCGCATCGCGGACGCGGGCAACGGTTTCGGTGTATGGACTATCGAGCGTGATCGTCCTGCCATAGCTCATTGGGGCGATCCTCCGCGCGCTAGGCCGAAGAAGCCGACTGCTGTGCGTCGATCTGCTGGCGCACGTCGTCCATGTCCAGACCGCGCACCGCCTGAATAACCTCCTCGAGCGCCGCGGCCGGCAATGCACCAGGCTGGGCGAACACCAGGATGCCGTCGCGGAAGGCCATCAGAGTCGGGATGGACCGAATGCTGGCGGCGGCTGCGAGCTGCTGTTCGGTCTCGGTGTTCACCTTGCCGAACGTGATGTCGGGGTGCTTATCGCTTGCCGCTCCGAAGACCGGTGCGAACATGCGGCACGGGCCGCACCAGCTGGCCCAGAAGTCGACGAGCGTGATGCCGTCGCGGGTCACGGTGCTGTCGAACGTATCCGCAGTCAGGTCGACTGTGGCCATTTGCTGTGCTCCTCTGCTAGGTGAGTGATACCCCGGTGGGTACATGGTTCAACGGTCCGGTGGGGATCATGATTTCCGAATGTGCGGAGCGTCATGACGTCAGTGCGTGAATCGGACGTTGGGCAGCGCGCGGCTGAGCCATCGGGGCCGATGCCAGGCGGCGTGCCCGGTGATTCGCAGTACGACGGGCAGCACGACCAGGCGAATGCACAGCGCGTCGAGGAACACGGCGATGGCGAGGATGATCCCCATCTCCTTCGGCGCGAGAGGCCCGGAGAGGGCGAAGGTCAAGAACACGGCGACCATCACGCCGGCTGCGGCGATCACCACCCGTCCGGACGTGCGTAGTGCCATTCGCATCGCGTGGTGCGGGTCGTTGGTCAGGTCGTAGTGCTCCCGCGCGGCGGACAGCAGGAAGAGGGTGTAGTCCATCGCGACGCCGAAGAGCATGGCGCCGAAGAACAGCGGTGCCCAGGCGTCGATGAAGCCTTGCGGCTCGAAGTGGAGCAGTCCGGCCAGGTGGCCGTCTTGGAAGATCCACTTCGCGACGCCGAACGCGGCGGCAATGGAGGCAAGGTTGGTGATCACGCCGGCGAACGCGACGAGCGGGCTACCCAACGCAATGAGCAGAAGCAGGAAGCCGAGCCCGATCAGCAGCCCGAAGACGAGCGGAGTGCGGCTGGAAAGAGCCTTCTCCAGATCGTGATTCTCGGCCGCCGCACCGCCGACCAGCGTGTCGCGCGGCAGCTCGTGACGCAGTCGATCGATCGTCGTCCCGGTGGCCTTCGCTGATGCGTCCGTTGTCGGAATGGC
>JBPYES010000469.1:0-2317 GCA_051984825.1 Jatrophihabitantaceae bacterium | reverse complement strand
ACAAGGAGACAACCCACAATGACTACCGACCGCTCCCGCTGGCTGGCTCTCTACGTGCTGTGCACCGGCATGCTGATGATCGTGCTGGACGCGACGATCGTGAACGTGGCGCTGCCGTCCATCAAGATGGACCTGGGCTTCTCGCAGAACAACCTGTCCTGGGTGGTGAACGCCTACCTGATCGCGTTCGGCGGGCTGCTGCTGCTCGCCGGGCGGCTCGGCGACCTGATCGGTCAGCGCCGGGTCTTCCTGATCGGGCTCTCCGTATTCACCGGCGCCTCATTACTGTGCGCGCTGGCCCAGGACCAGGTCACGCTGATCGCCGCCCGCTTCGTGCAGGGCGTCGGCGGCGCGCTTACCTCCGCTGTCATCCTCGGCATGATCGTGACGCTCTTCCCGGAGCCCAAGGACATGGCCAAGGCGATCGGCGTGTACGGCTTCGTGGCCTCGTCGGGCGGCTCGATCGGGCTGCTGGCGGGCGGCGTGCTCACCTCAGCGCTCAACTGGCACTGGATCTTCTTCGTCAACCTGCCCGTGGGTATCGCCACCGGATTCTTCGCGCTGCGCCTCGTTGAGCGGCGCGACGGCCTCGGCTTCTCGGCCGGCGCGGACGTCCGAGGCGCCTCACTGCTGACCGGCGGGCTGATGCTCGGCGTGTACACGATCCTCCAGGTCGAGCACGTGGGCTGGACGTCCGGGCGCACGCTGGGCATGGGTGCCGTGGCCGTCGCGCTGGTGGCCGCGTTCGTGGTCCGCCAGCGCCGGGTGGCCAACCCGCTGATGCCGCTGCGGCTGTTCCGCTCCCGCAACGTGACCGGCGCCAACATCGTCCAGGCGCTGACAGTGGTCGGAATGTTCGGGATGTTCTTCCTCGGCGCGCTGTACCTGCAGCAGGTGCTGGGCTACGACGCCCTGGGCGTCGGGCTGGCGTTCCTGCCGGCGACCGTGGTGATGGGCGCGATGTCGCTGCGCTTCGGCGCCCCGATCGCCTCCCGGCTGGGCGCGCAGCGCACCGTGGTGACGAGCCTGCTGATCATCGCCGCCGGCCTGGCGCTGTTCGCCCATGCGCCGGTGCACGGCCACTTCGCCAGCGACGTGGTACCGCCGATGCTGCTGATCGGCTTCGGTGCCGGGCTCGCCTTCCCGTCGCTGATGCAGCTGGCGATGTCGGGTGCGACGCCCGAGGACTCGGGGCTCGCGTCCGGGCTGGTCAACACCACGGTGCAGGTCGGCGGCGCCATCGGCCTTGCGGTCCTGTCCACGCTGGCCGCCGAGCGGACCGATGGGCTCCGCGCCGGCGGGTATGACGCGATGTCCGCCCTGAACTCCGGCTACCACCTGGCCTACCTGATCGGTGCCGCGCTGGCCGTGACAGCCGCACTGATCGCGGCCGTGACGCTGCGGGCACCGGCCGCGGTGCCGGTCGGCGAGCCCGAGCTGGCGCCGGCTCCCGCCTGATAGGCGCTCCCAGCCGCACTACCCGCGCACTACCCCGCAAGTTGTCCGTGTGTCGTGTCGCCATCGCGCCGCGACTCACGGACAACTTGCGTTGGGCGCGGTATGAAGGTGCGCATGCACGCCGAGGGCACGCTGCACACCGGACAATACTGGCAAGCCTGGACCGACGATGGCGCCCCTGTGCGGGGCGTCGTCGTCCTTGTTCACGGCGTGCACGAGCACGGCGGCCGGTATGCCCACGTCGGAGAACGCCTGGCCGCTGCCGGGTACCCGGTCTATGCCGTCGACCACCCCGGGCATGGTCACTCCCCCGGAACCCGCGGCAACATCGGCTCGATGGATGAGGCAGTGGCCGGGGTCGACGCTCTTGCCCGGCTGGCCGCCGAGCGGCATCCCGGCGTGCCGGTGTTCGTCTACGGGCACAGCCTGGGTGGCCTGATCGCGTTGCAGTACATCACCGGGACGCCGATCGAGCTGCGCGGTGCCGTGATATCGGCCCCGGCAGTGGACGTCAACGCCGGCAACTCGATGCAGCGGGCGGCGTCCGGAATGCTGTCGCGGTTCACCCCGAACCTCGGCGTGATGCGCATCAATCCCGCGACGATCAGCCGCGACCCGGACGTCGTGCGCGCATACCGGACCGATTCGCTGAACTATCTCGGCAAGCTGCGCGCCCGTACCGGGGCCGAGATTCTGCGCACCACGCTGGCGATGCAGCCGCGCCTCGAGGCCTTGCGGCTGCCGCTGCTGGTGATCCACGGGTCGGCCGACAAGCTGGTGCCGCCAAGCACGACCGACTTCGTCGCGGAGCACGCCGGAAGCGATGACGTGACCGTCAAGGTGTACGACCGCGGTTACC
>JBPYES010000468.1:0-3220 GCA_051984825.1 Jatrophihabitantaceae bacterium | reverse complement strand
ACAGCCACCAAGCGGTCGCTCCGTCGGCGCTGTGCCGGCTCGTGACCCGGTATCCGTTCTTGCGGTAGAACTCCAGGTTGCGCTCCGCGCCGGTCCACAGCGCCGACGCCGCACTTCCGATCTCCGCATGCCGATGGCGCAGGAGCGCCGAGCCCGCGCCGGTGCCGGCTTGAAGCGCCCCGATGAAGTGCAGGTACCAGAACGAGCCGACAGGTGCCCGGGCTGCGATGCGCGCGAACATGTCCTGAACAGCCGCGTTGGCGCCGGGCGGTGGGTCGATGTCGAGGGGTCGCCCTGGCTTGAGCCATATGGCGACGCCGTGGAGGTCGTCAGTCACCTCGACAACCGAACCGGAAGGCGGTGACGCCAGCAGGCTGGTGAACCTCGCGCTTATCGAGTCGCGGCGCATTTGAACATCCGGGAACAGCCATTGAACGAAGGGATCACGGTCGAACGCTTCGGTGAGCGTTTGCGCAGCCTGCGCTATGTCCTCGACGCGACAAGCCCGAACGCTCACGGACCTGACGGTAGCGGCGAGCGGGGTCAGTCGTAATGCCGGATTGTCGGCCACAAGGCAGTCCACGGATGACGGATCCCGGCGCACGCAGACACCGGTGCGCCGTTTTCCTGGTTGTCGAGCCCGTGCGGAGTGTGCAGGGTGCCGAGGCTTCGGCACCGGCTGAACCAGGCGGTCAGCTCCGAGGTGGGGTAACCGATCACGATGACGGATACCGTGTCGGGAGCGGGTCGCCCATACGACCACAGCGAGTTGTGTCCGCTGACGATGGGCAGGCCGCTTCGCCCGAAGCGTTGCAGCGCACCCGCCTCACCGTAGCTGTGGGTCAGCACGACGGCATGCTCGCGTTCGGCGACGGGTAGCTGCGCGATGCTGGCGTCGACCTGCGCGGCGAGCTGTGGCCAGCCGATGGTGGCCCGAGCGTCGTCCTGTGCGGCGTATGGCGACGAGGCGAAGGTGGCTTCCGGCAGCACGGGCACGACGGCGGGCGCGAGCAGAAGCCCCAACGCGACGACCGCGAGGTAGCGCCCAGCCAGTCGCCGGCGAACCGGTGCCGTGGCGGATGCGTCGTCGCGCAGCGTGGGCGTCGCTGCTACGCCGGCCGCTGCGAGCAGGACCAGGATCGGGGCCGGGTAGTACGGCTTGCCCCCGCTGAGCAGGAACACGACCTCGAGCAGCGCGAACGTCCACACGAGAGCCCGGTACCGGTGTTGGGCCGACATCGTCCGCAGGCCGCGCACCTGTGCAGGAAGCAGAGCCGGGTTGAGGATGATCAGTTGCAACAGGACGTATTTCGCGATGCCCGTGCCGTGCCGCTGGGCCTGGGCTACCGCCCACTGCGGGTATCCGTGGCGGGCCTGCCATATCAGCGCCGGAGCCGCGATGAGCAGCGCGAGCGCGACGCCGAGCCACAACTGACGGCTGCCCAGCACGTCCCATCGACGGCTTGCCAACAGCCCGGCCAGTAACGCGACGGCGACAAAGGCCGGGAGGTCCTTGTTCTGCAACCCGACGCCGATGGTGATACCTACCGCTGACCACAGCCACAGCTGGCCGGTGCGCAGCGCCCGCACGGCGAGCAGCACAATCACCTGCCAGAAAAGCAGATCCGTGGTCTCGGTTGAGAGCGAGTGACCGGCCAGCAGGAGCCCAGGCGATGCTGCCAGGCCCACTGCGACGAAAGCCTGAGCGCGGCGTCCTCCGCCGAACTCACGGCACAGCATCGCCCCGAGCACGACTACGGCACCGGCTACCAGGGCCGGCCACACGCGCAACGCCAGAGGCGAGTTACCGAAGGCGGCGCGCTCGATTCTGGCGATAAGCGGAGTGATCGGCGGCTGGTCGACATACCCGAACGCCGGATGCTGCCCGGCGATCCGAAAGTACAACTCGTCGCGGTGAAAGCCGTATCGATCAGCCAGGCACAGCAGGCCGACGGTCACGATCGATGCTGCCAGCCACGGTGCTGCGCCGAGAGGCGGACCGCAGGCCGGCACAAGCCGTGCGTGCGTCACCTCGGCCTGGACCGGCTTCGCGCCGGAGGCCGCCGTCACGATGACCGCCCCGCACCAGCCGGCTCCAGGAGCCGGCACCCGTCGGAAACCCCGGTCCGCTCGACATGAGGCATCAGCGACCACCCCCGCACCCGGCCAGAGGCCTGCGGCGCCGTGACGGAGTATGACACGAGCGCCGGTTCGGGCCGCCTAGGGAATTCACGGACGCGGCCAGTGGTGTGGCGGGCCCCGCAGCACGAGCCCGATGAACCGTGACGCCGCGTGATGCGTCTACACGATTAGGAACGGTTCGACGGACACTCACGACCAACTCTGCCCGCGCCCTAACGGGCAGTTTCGAGTATAATTCAGCCGGGATCGGCAAATATAGCCCATTGATTGGGAGACGCGGCGGGGCGCTGCTGTCCTCGGGGGTAGGACGCTTCCCCGCCGCGTCCCGGCGTCAGTGTGCTCCTTTTCTCGCTTGCGAGGAGGCCATTTCGGGGAGCGGCGACGCAATAACGCTCGCGGCGGCACTATGGGCAGGTAACGGTCGTATACGGTGTATATGCATCGTGTCCTGTAGTGAACTCCCTGCATGTCTATTGCTCCTGTGGGGGCGCGGATTCTAGACTGCGTGCCGTGCGGCAGTTGCCCCTGCCGCGCGCAGCGCCTGTCAGATTGCTTCGGCTTCCTGGCTCGTGCGATCGGGGGGCTTTATGGGGGCCTAAATTGCACGCGCTACCGCGGTGGAATGGGACGTTCTCAATCGGGAGATACCCCACGGTCCACGCGCGCCCCCGGCTTTCGATTCCGCAGAAGGTACGATATGCGTCCTTCGCAGATCCGACAGTTGACATATTGGGCGTGTCGAGTGGTCCCGCATCGGTTAACCACAATCGACGTGGGAAATGCACATTCGGCAAGGTGAGGCGCCGTATAAACCTGAGAGTGTTCACGCTCACATGTCGCACGTCAAGGCGTGGCGCCTTCCGTCGCTACCGAGCCGCAGGCTGGCCGTAGTAGGCGTCCGGACCGTGCTTCCGGGTGAAATGCCGCGTGGCGAGCGCTGCACCCAGCGGGTGGACGTCCGGGGCGAGGGCGGGCGTGTGCCACGCCATCGCGGCGACCAGCTCGAGGGTCGCGGCGTTCACGGCCGCGTCGGACGCGGCAACTCCCCACGTGAACGGGCCGTGCGACACCACGAGTG
>JBPYES010000467.1:0-3762 GCA_051984825.1 Jatrophihabitantaceae bacterium | reverse complement strand
ATGGCACTCCGCCGATCGTGGAGTTGCCGGCGGTGGGGTGGATCAAGCCCAGGATCATGCGCAGCGTGGTTGTCTTGCCGGCGCCATTTGGGCCCAGGAAACCGGTGACGGATCCAGGCTCGACGCTAAAGCTGAGCCGGTCGACGGCACGGACCCGGCCCCCGAACACCTTTGTCAGTCCGTTGACGACGATGCGCCCGTCCGGACCGTTTGGAGGGGTCACGGGGGTTATCCAAGCATGAACGTTCCGGCGCCTGATCGCGGATCGCGCTGCACCCGTTGGCGCGCGCCCTGTCCGGCGCTCAACGCTCCAGGATCAAGCAGGTGCTCGACGCTGTGGCCACCAGCTTGCCGTCCGGGCCGCGAACATCGCCCTCGGCGAATGCAGCCCGGCGTCCGGGCTTGGTGACCCAACCCCGGGCACGCAGCTCGCCGCTATTCGCGTGCACCGGACGCAGGTAGTTGACCTTGATCTCGATGCTGGTGTATCCGACGCCCACGGGGAGCGTCGACTGCACTGCACAACCTGTGACCGAGTCCAGCAGCGTGCACACCAGCCCGCCGTGTACTACGCCGATCGGGTTGTACGCCGACTCGTCCGGCGTACACGTGAACGTCACCTCGCCCGGCTCGACGCTCAGAACCCGCATGTCGAAGTGCGCGGCAATCGGCGGCGGCGGCAGCGAGCCGTTCAACATGGCGCGCAGGTGGTCGATGCCGGCCAGGGCGGCACCCCGCTCGGCGGTGGCGAGCGGGTCGTACCAGGTGATGGTCTTCTCCCGTGGGACACCCCAAGCCGTCTCGGCCGTCATGGCGCGGACGTTACTGCCGCTCGCGGCGCGCCGCGAGCGGTGCTGGCTGACCGGCTGCGGCGGCTCGCGGACCCCGGCGTGTTAGTTCGGTGTGAATACGCCGTCTAACGAACTGGGTGCCTATCCGAACAGTGCATTGAGCGTGCCGTAGTTGAGCTCGCCGGCCAGCGCCTCGTACGTGCCGGTGGCGGCGAGCTCGTGAGCGGCGCGCTGCGCCACGGCGTATGCCGCCGCGGCGAGCGACGACCCGGTGCTGATGCGAGCCACTCCGAGGTCGGCAAGTTGTTTCACAGGCGGCGCACCCGGACCGACCAGCACGTTCACCGGTGCCGCAATGCCCCGGACCAGTTCGCCGACGGTCGCCGGGTCGGTGATGCCAGGCACGAAGATGCCGCTGGCGCCAGCCTCGAGATAGGCAGCCGCCCGCTCGAGGGTGGCCGGCAACCGTCCTGCGGGCTCGCCGACGGAGCGCAGGTAGACGTCCGTGCGCGCGTTGATGTACAGCTCCACACCGGCGGCCTGGGCGGCGGCGCGGGCGGCCGCGAGGCGCTCAGCCTGCTCGGCGGCGGGGCGTAGCGGCGAATCACCGCCGGGCGCGGCGTCTTCGAGGTTGACGCCTACCGCGCCCGCCTCGAGCACTCTGGCGATCGTGCGCCCCACGCCCGCCGCGTCGGGCGCGTAGCCGCTTTCGATATCGGCGGTGACCGGGACGTCAACGGCTTCAGCAATGCGGGCGATGACGTCGATCGCGCTGTCGACGTCCACAGCGTCCCCGTCGGGATAGCCGAGGCTCCAGGCCACGCCGGCGCTGGTGGTGGCAACGGCAGCGGCGCCGGTCGCCGCGACGATGCGGGCGCTGGCGACATCCCACGCGTTCGCCAGGATGAGCGGCGTGCCGGCGCGATGCAGGCCTGCGAACGCAGTCGCCTTGTAGTTAAGAGTCATGTGAGTAGTCGACCATAAAGCGCCGACAACATTGCCCTGACTGTCCACTGTGGACGGTCACAACTTGCAATCGGGGTAATACTGGATGATGTCGTTGCCCGGAACAATGCGGGGTGGTCCGGATGACCTCCTCTCCCACAGCTTCACTGACACTGGTGCGCAGCCTGAGCCGGTCCACGTGGCTGGCCCAGCTCGACGGCGCACCGGTGGTTGCCCGTGCCGTCGCGGCGCCACCCACCGGCACCATGCAAGATCCGCTTCTCGTACCGGTGATCGGCGAGGTGGGCGTCGACGGCTCGCGATGGCTGGTTTCCCAGCACGTCGAGGGCATCTCCGTGCAGCGACTGCTCACTGTGGCGACGCTGAGCTCATCCCAGGCGGCCTACATCGCGGCGCGCACGCTGGCAGGGCTTGCCACGCTGCACGCTGCCGGTCGGGCGCACGGGCGATTGCACGCCGGCAACGTCCTCGTCGATCGGGACGGCACCGTACAGCTTTCCGACTGGGCGCTCGGGACGGACGCCACGCCGTCCGACGACCTCACCGGGGCACGGCAGCTCGTCGCGGCCCTGGTCCGCAACGCCGACCGCCCGGCGGCACGGCGCGGCGAACTCCTCGAGCGGATGGAACTTCTCGCCGCCGAGCCGATAACCGATCCCGCCGCGGCCGCCGGCCAACTGGAGGACGCGCTCGGCGACCCTGCCACGGTCGCCGACGAGCTGGGCACGCTGGTAGGCGCGAGCAATCGCCCGCCCGGCGGCGTCGTCGCCGCCACTCCGCTGCCGCCCCGGCTGCCGCACGACCGGCGGCCACTCAGGCGAGGTCCCGTGCAGCGGCGTTGGCTCGTCGCTTCCGGCACGGTTCTCGTTGTCGCTGCCGCCGGTGCCGCGGTCCTGGCGGTGTCACAGCACCGGCACGAGACGGCCCAGACGCCACCGGCGTCACGCACCTCACCCCCACCGCCGGTATCGCACAAGCCGGCCCCGCACTCGACCGGGCCTATCACGGCAGCCGCGGTGGCCCCGCGCAGCGCGGGTTTCGTCAACGCCGTGGTGGTCACGCCGGTCGAGACGTGCCAGCCGGGCGCGAGTTGTTCGGTCAGAGTGACTATCGAGATAACGGCGCACGCCGACGTCAAGCACGTGGCGTGGACGTTTGTCCTGGTCGACCCGTGTACCGGCTCGCGGAGGGACGTGCCGGGTGGGTCGATGACCGCGCAGCCGAGTTGGCAGCACATTTACACAACGACGAGGGTGCCGTTGCCGCAGACGCGGTCTGTGGCACTGCTGGCGATGACGACCGCGCCGGTGCGGGCTGCGTCGGCGCCGGTGACGGTTCCGTCCGGCCATGCTCAGTGTTGAGTGGGCCTGGCAGCGCTCGCAGTACCCGCTCGAGCGCGCGCGGCCGCGACCTGACCTGGTCGCGGCCGGCGGACTGGCCGTGCTCGTCGCGCTGGGGCTGGCAAATCTGCGGGCGCTCGGTGCGACGTCGCTGGCCGCTCACCAGGCCGCCGTGGTGGCCGGCGGCATCGTGCTCTTCTGCGTGCTGCGCCGCTGCCGTACAGCCAGCCTGCGCTGGCTCGGCTGGGCCAGCTACGGGGCAAGCGTCTTCCTCCTGCTCGTCGTCGTGGCGGCAGGCGATATCGGCTACGGGGCGCGCCGCTGGTTGACGGTCGGGTCCTTCACCCTGCAGCCGTCGGAGCTGGCCAAGGTGGGCCTGCTGCTCGTGCTCGCCCGGGTCCTGGGAACCGACCGCCCGTGGTATCGCCGCCTTGTTGTGGCGCTGGCGCTCGCCGCCGTGCCCATCGGCCTGGTCGTCATCGAGCCGGACCTGTCGACGGCCACAGTGCTGGCCGGGCTGACCCTGGTGATGCTGGTGCTCGGCCGCATCCCGCTCCGCGCGATTGCCGCGCTGGCGCTCACCGCCGCGCTGATCGCGCCGCTCGCCGAGCACCTGCTGCGCCCGTACCAGCTCGAGCGGATGCACGCCTTCCTTTCCGGATCGT
>JBPYES010000466.1:0-2330 GCA_051984825.1 Jatrophihabitantaceae bacterium | reverse complement strand
GGCTGTCCCGCGCCGTCGTAGCGCTTCGTTACGTCGTTGATCTGCACTAGAGCGTCCATGCCGGGGAACGTACGTAGCGCGCCCTGATTTGTCGTCGGCCTCGGTATGTAACTTCGCGTACCGCGCTCGGCGTAGCCCGGATCCGGATCATCCTTACGAGGTACCTGAGTACGCAGCGAGGCGGATGACGGCCGGGGCCAGCGGGGCGATAATTAGCCGGATGGAGCAGCACACGCCCACGACGATGCGCCGGCGTCTGCGCTCAGCGTTCGAGTTCGCGCGATCGGTCGAGCCGCGGACGCTGCCGTCCAGGCGCGACCTCTACGTCGACGCGGCGCTCGCCGTGCTCATTGTTCTGGCCGCGCGCCTGACCAGCCATGGCGGGGGCGAGGCGGGCCCGCTGCTGCTCGCCGCCGTGCTGCTCGCGGCTCGCCGCCTGTTCCCGCTGACAGTGTGCGTGCTGCTGGTGATGGAGGTGCTCGCGGCGAGGTATAGGGGCGAGCCGATGGCGGTTGTGATCGTCGTCTTCGCGGGTTACTCGGCGGTGAGGTACAGCCGCTTCCGGGGTGCTGCGCTCGTGGCGGTCCCGTGGCTCTGGGTGATCGTCGGGACATTCCTGTGGGGGTCGACAGCGCTGCTCATCCTGGTGTCGCTGGCGTTGACCGTGACCGTCGGCTACGCGGTGCATGCCGTTGCCGAGCGCGACCGGATGCTCGCCGAGCACGAGGCCGCCACCCGTCGCGCGCTCGAGCTCGAACGGGCCCGGATCGCCTCAGAGCTCCACGACGTCGTCACCCACAACGTCGCAGTCATGATCGTGCAGGCTGGCGCGGCGCGGCAGGTCCTGGCCGAGTCACCCGACGAGGCCAGGGGCGCGTTGCTGGCCGTGGAGGCGAGCGGCCGCGCGGCGATGACCGAGCTCCGTCACCTGCTCGGACTGCTCAGCCCAGGGCAGGCGCCGGGCGAGGCGGCCGACGCGCCGGACGGCCCGGCGCCCGCCGAGCTCGAGCCGCAGCCGGGACTTGCCCAGCTTCCCGCGCTGGTCGACCGGCTGACCGCGGCCGGGCTGCCGATCGACCTGCGCGTCGGCGAGCTTCCCGACGAGCTGTCACCGGGACTCGACCTGGCGGTATTCCGCGTAGTCCAGGAGGCACTCACGAACGTGATCAAGCACGCCGGCAAGCCAGCCACGACCGTGAGCCTTGCCTGTAACGACGGACAGCTGGTCGTTGAGGTGGCCGACACCGGCCGGCCGATCCCGGCCGCTGCGCCTGCGGTCCCGGCCGGCGCTGGGCGAGGGCTGGTCGGACTGCGCGAAAGGATCGCGCTGTATGGCGGCGTTCTGGACGCCGGGCCCAGAAGCGGCGGCGGGTGGATCGTCCGCGCCCGCTTCCCGATCGACGGCCCGCCGCCTCGCGACCGCGGCGCTGCGCCGGCTGACCGCGACCGATTCGTCGCGATGACTGGAGGGCGGTGAGCGATCCGGCCACGCCCCCCCGTGTGGTGATCGCCGACGATCAGGCCCTCGTTCGCAGCGGCTTCCGGATGATCCTCGGAGCCGCGGGCATCCCGGTCGTCGGCGAGGCGGCCGACGGAGAACAGGCGTTGTCGGCCGTGCGCGAGCACCGGCCGGATGTCGTGCTGATGGACATCCGGATGCCGGGAATGGATGGCCTGGAGGCGACGCGCCGGATCCTCGCGGGGCCGGCCGGCGGCGGCTGCCGGGTGATCATCCTCACGACGTTCGATCTCGACCAGTACGTGTACACCGCGCTCACCGCAGGCGCGAGCGGGTTCCTGCTCAAGGACGTCTCCCCCGAACAGCTCGTCGACGCGGTGCGCACGGTCCGCTCGGGCGATGCCCTTCTGGCGCCGTCGATCACCCGCCGGCTGGTCGAGCGGTTCGCCTCGGGCGCATCGGCACCGGCGGTCGTACACGGCGACCTGTCGGAGCTGACCCCACGGGAGCTCGAGGTCCTGCAGTTGCTGGCCAGAGGCCTGAGCAATGCCGAGCTCGCTGCAGAGCTGGTGCTGAGTGAGGCCACGGTCAAGACCCACGTCGCGCGGATCCTGCGCAAGCTGGGGCTGCGCGACCGGGTCCAGGCGGTTGTCCTCGCCTATCAGACCGGCCTGGCCGCGGCTCACACCGTCAGCGAGAACTGACGTAGAGACGACGGCGTTGTGCCGGCTGTAACCGGGTGGTAGGTTGCGCCCAGCGGCGCAGTGGAGGCACCGGCGACTGGGGTTGTCAGGCGAGAGAGGAGTGTGCGTTGCGGAAGCTGTGTTGTCTCACTGTGTTGTCGGTCGCTGCGGTAATTGCGGTGGTTCCT
>JBPYES010000465.1:0-7693 GCA_051984825.1 Jatrophihabitantaceae bacterium | reverse complement strand
GCCACCGGCGCAGTCCGCTGCGGACCGTCGCAGCATGCGCGAGCGACTGGCAGCCACGCGACTCCGCCTGGCTCGCCCGGAGCGAGCGGGCCAAACAGGCGGGCGCGGAAGCGCCTCCAGCTGACTGCCGGTGCGCAGGTAGTCAGTTAGCTGGACGCACTGGGCATCGCGCGGCACGATGGTCGCCGCGCGATGCCCGTGCTACTCGCCTATCCGCGAGCATCACATTCAGGCGGAGACGCTGTGGAACTGTCCGCCGAAGCGCGGACGGTTCTCTGTGCCCAACTGCGAAGCGATCACGCCGTTGGTCGCCGGTTGCCAGCACAGGAGTCCTCAGGCTCGTGCACGGCGCGCCGCTCGGCGAGACGTTGGTCGGCAGTTGGCAGCCGGTGAGCGCCTCGAAGCCGTCGCCGGTGAAGACGTACAGCGAGAATCCGTCGCTGTCGACCAATACTCGGCCGGCACCACCTGCGCCGGAACTGCCGCTGCTGATCACTACCGCGCATCAACCACCTCCGTCCGAATCGGTGGAGGGTCGTGCTGCTGCTTGCGCTACGTCGCATGATTACCCCTCTGTTCGGGTGCTTTCCGCACTCGTGCGGCCGGTGGCTGGTTGTGCACCGGCTAAAGGCAGAAGTGACGAGAACCGCCCACCTTGACAAGAGGGTTCGTGGCACACCCGATCGCGGCAATTGCTGGGAGAGACCATTACCGCTCCGCAGCAAAGCGTTTCCTGCGGATTCGTAGAACGCCATTAGAGTTCACGTAAGAATTGCTTCGAAAGGACTCTCCTCGCGTCTCGCTTCGACGACATCGCCAGTGTCAGTGGTCGGACATGGCACGCCACTCCGCCTACCAGAACCAGGTAGCAACGACGCAGATGGTGCCGTGCGCTTACGACCAATCAAGCCGACGGTGCCCAGATGCCGTCGTCACGCCAGCATGCACTGGTGGCCGGTGGACGGTCGTTGGCAGCGGCTACGCGTGCCGGCGGCCTCGGACGAAGTACGTGATGGGGACTGCGCCGACCGCGTTGATCAGCACGATGGCCAATGCCCACTTGATCTTTGATCCGCGGACGTCCGAGGCCGGGCGTCGAGCGAGATCAATCAGAGCTGCGAGCTTGAGAATGCCTTCGATCGCCGCTCCGGCAACAATCAACCGGCGGGTACCGGCGTTCAGTTCGCCCCACGTCTTCCGTGCCACGGCTTCAGCCTGCCGTGCGTCAGGCGCAAGTCGCAAGGGCCCCCGACACGCCGGAGGAGCCAACATCGGCCGAGGTTTCCCCTGAACGGCAACTCACAGCCGAGGGAGCGGCCCAGTGACGTAGCGGTAGATCGTCATCCGAGCAGCGGTAAGGATGCTCACGAAGATCACCTGCACGGCGACGAGGAGCGTGATGGCGATCGTGACCGTTACCTCTCCGGCAAGCTCCGTGCCGCTGCTCGGTTGAGAATGCGCGATCATGGCGACACCGATGACCACCGCGATGAACAGCGGAATCGTCGCCAGCAACCGCCAGGCGGTGCGTGCCACCGAGCGGAGGACGGGCCGCCACGCTTTGCCCAGCATGCGGGATGATCGCCGCACGGCCGCGATCGGACCGCGCCTCTCGACGATCATGACGGGCAGCGCAAGAAAGGTCGACGCCCCCCAACCGATCGCTCCGGCGAGCCGAGCGAGCGAGCCGAACGGGATGACCCGGCTCACGGCGCGTAGGAGCACACCGACGACGACGGACAGCACCGCCCAGGCGAGAAGTGGCGCGGCCCGCGTCGTGAGGCTGCGTAGCGACGCGGCCGGGCCGGCGTCGCGGCCGTCGGCAGCTGCATCGATCGCGATGAGGCCGAGGGCCTGAACGACTGTGCCCAGGATCGCGACCGCGCTTCCGATGACGACAACCGCGCCGATCACAGACGCTGTCACGTGGCCTCGGGCTGAGTTGGAAAGCGAATGCGCAAGCACGGTGACGACGATCGACTGGGAAACGCCGCCGATGAGCAGAACGACGAACGGAAGCGCGATCACCCACGGCGTCCGTCGGATCAGCAGCCAGGACTCCTCGAGAATCTCGGCCCCACTGGGATACAGCACTATTGGTGCGGTCGGCACCGGCGGCGGTGGCGTGGGTGTTGAAGCGTTCATCGGTAGGTCACGTCACCTGGTTCGGCATGTACTCCGGGAAGGACCGCCACCATGAGCCGGTACCGGGCGACGACGCTGCTGATGTCGAGGACGGTCGCATCGAGAAGCTTGCCGTCAGACAGCCTGAACCTTGCGCCGTGGAACGCATCGTCGACCGCGTACGCGACCACTGTCCCTGAACGGGCCGGCTCGATACATAGTGACCAGTCGCGGTACCTCGGGTTGCCAAGCACGGGC
Source organism: Jatrophihabitantaceae bacterium (assembly GCA_051984825.1). Classification (GTDB taxonomy): domain Bacteria; phylum Actinomycetota; class Actinomycetes; order Mycobacteriales; family Jatrophihabitantaceae; genus DASXRA01. The sequence goes on along the minus strand of JBPYES010000465.1, from coordinate 5,311 downwards.
GGCGACGCGCAACTCACGGTCACCGAACCCGTGCTCCGCAGATCCAGTGCCGACCCGTCACGCCGTAACCACAGGGTCGTACCTGCGAGCGTGCCGACCGAGGTGAAGCCCCGCGGCACGTGTTGCGTGGAGGCCGCCTGCGATCCGCGAACTGCCCCGGTAACTGCGGCGACCGCAACCTGCGCCGATGCGCCACAACCCACCATGCACACCATGGCCACGCCGAACACCCAGACAGGGACGCGCGGCGGTGGGCCCCACACCTGCTGCCGCGGCGGTGGCGGACTCGCCGAAACTGCGGGCGAACTCGGGGATCGTGATGGGCCGCGCGCAGCAAGGCCGGCCAGCCGTGCCCCAAAATCGACCCTCTGGTCGCCGCTGCCGGTCCCCTCCGAGTCGTCCACGGCGCAATTGTGATCGAAAGGTTGCAACCGACAACGATGCCGAGTGCCTATTCATCCCCTGTTAACCATCGTCCAACACGTAGTCGTTTACAAACCGGCGTTAACCAACCTGGACAATCGCATCCAGAGAAGACAGCGTGGCGGCGGACTGATACAGAGAGGTGTCCCAGATGAAAGCGATCGTGGTAACGGACCAGGCCGCGGGAACGGCCGGGATGACGCTGGCGGAACGACCCGAGCCGCCGGCAGCGATAAACGACGTCATCGTTCAGATTCATGCGTCGGGATTCGTCCCGACGGAGATGGAGTGGCCCTCGACCTGGACCGATCGCGCCGGCCGAGACCGAACACCGTCTATCCCTGGGCACGAGCTGGCCGGCGTGGTCACCGCCCTGGGCTATGGCACGACGGGGCTGTCGGTAGGACAACGAGTGTTCGGCCTCGCGGACTGGCATCGTGACGGCACCCTCGCGGAATATGTGGCGATCGAGGCACGCAACCTCGCGCCACTGCCAGGCGACGTCGACTTCAACGTGGGCGCGAGCCTGCCAATCTCGGCACTGACGGCATGGCAAGGGCTGTTCGAACACGGCCGCCTTCAAGCGGGGCAGAGCGTGCTCGTGCACGGCGCGGCCGGCGCCGTCGGCACGATGGTGACGCAACTCGCACGCGAGTTCGGCGGCTACGTCATCGGCACCGGTCGCGCCGCCGACCGCCAGAAGGCGCTCGACTTCGGCGCGCAGGAGTTCGTCGACCTCGCCAACGACGCCCTGGAAGACGTCGGCGGGGTCGATCTGGTTTTCGACGTGATCGGCGGCGACATCCAGAAGCGGTCCGCGGGCCTGATCCGGGCCGGAGGAACACTGGTGACCATCGTCGGGCCGCCGGAGGCGCGACCCACCGACGGCCTGGCGATCGACTTCGTCGTCGAGTCGGACCGTGCCCAACTGAGCGAGGTCGTCCAGCGGGTGCGCGACGGACGACTGCGAACCAACATCGGCACCGTCGCGACCCTGGACGACGCTGTCGCCGCCCTCAACCCGACCGAGCGACGCAACGGGAAGACGATCATCCGCGTCCGTCCGTAAGGACTCGGGGTGCGACAAAGCGGAGGGCGTGGGATTCGAACCCACGAGGACGCTTCCGCGCCCTAGCGGTTTTCAAGACCGCCGCCATCGGCCACTAGGCGAGCCCTCCAGGACGAGTCGAGCGTAGCGGGTTGGGCGTGCCTGCCCATGCGTTCGCAAACCCGGTCAGAAATTGTCGGCCGCGACCTTTAGGGTGACACCCGCCAGCTTGAGAAGGAGCGGTAGGTGAGCGACCAGCACGCGATCGAGTTCACCGGGCTGTCGAAGCGGTATCGGGGCTCGCGGGGGCAGCCGGACGTCGAGGCGGTCCGCGGTATCGACATGGACGTGGCGCGCGGCGAAGTGTTCGGGTTCTTGGGGCCGAACGGCGCAGGCAAGACGACAACGGTGCGCATGCTGTGCACGCTGCTTCCGATCAGCGCCGGCGAGGCGACCGTGGCGGGCATCGACGTGCGGCGCGATCCGGCACGGGTACGGGAGCGGATCGGCGTGGCGCTCCAGGAGGTCGGACTCGACCCCACACAGACCGGCCGCGAACTGCTCGAGCTGCAGTGCGGCCTGTACAAGGTGCCCGACGCTCCCGCGCGCGCGACGGAGCTGCTCGGCCTGGTCGGGCTGAGCGATGCCTCCGACCGGCTGGTGCGGGCGTACTCGGGCGGCATGAAGCGGCGGCTGGACCTCGCCACGGCCCTGGTCCACGCACCCGAGGTGCTCTTCCTCGACGAGCCGACGACCGGCCTCGACCCGGCCAGCCGGGTCACGATCTGGGACGAGGTGCGTCGCATCAACCGCACCGGCACCACGGTATTCCTGACGACGCAGTACCTAGAGGAGGCCGATCAGCTCTGCGACCGCGTGGCGATCATCGACGATGGGAAGATCGTCGCCGAGGGCACGCCCGATGCGCTGAAGTCCGAGCTGGGCAGCGACGTCGTCACGGTCGGGCTGAAGGCCGAGCAACACGAGGCAGCTCGCACGGTCCTGTCCAACATCGCCAACCTCGACCACATCACCGACGCGGCCGAGGGTCTCGCGGTGTATGTGGACGACGGCGCGGCTGCGGTCCCGGACATCGTGAACCTGCTCGGCGAGGAGGGCATCCGGCCCGGCGCGATGACGCTGTCCCGGCCGACCCTCGACGACGTGTTCCTCGCTGCGACAGGTCGCCGGATCGAGGGCGGCGTCCCGGCGGAGGTGGCGACGCAATGAACGAGACGCTGCTGCTCGGCCGGCGAGCGGTGCGCGAAGTATGGCGTATCCCGGCAGCGACGATCCCTGCGTTGTTCATCCCGGTGTTCTTCCTGGTGGTCAACCTGGGCCAGGTCAACAAGATCTTCAGCCCGCTGCACACGCCGTTCCTGCACGGACAGCATTACGTGGCGTTCCAGATCCCGGTGTCATTGGTCTTCGCGGTGAGCTCGGCGACGTCAGGGCTGGCGATGGTCACCGACATCGACATCGGCTATCTCGACAAGTTGCTCGCGGCACCGATCCGGCGCACGGCGATCGTGTGGGGCCGCCTCGGTGCCGACCTCGTCCGTGGCCTCGCAGTGTCGGCCATCGTGCTGGCGGTGGGCTTCGCGTTCGGGGCGCGCGTCAAATCCGGGGTCACCGGCATTGTGCTGCTGATCGTGCTGTCCGCGCTGTGGGGTGTGGCGTACGCCGGCATCGCGATTGCGATTGCGCTGAAGACCAAGAACGTCCAGACGACGAATGCATCGTTCTTAATCTTCTTCCCACTGCTGTTCCTGACGCCGAACTTCGTGCCGATGGACCTGCTCGCCGGACCACTACAGACGATCGCCCGGATCAACCCGGTCACCTACGTGATCACCGGACTACGTGATCTCGTGCTGTTCAAGACCATCCACTGGGGCTCGCTGGGCGCCTGCGTGCTCACAATCGCCGTGACGGGGGTGGTGCTGACCTGGTTGTCTATGCGTGCGTTGGCCACGTTCGCTGACTGACGACGAGCGCTCACGCGAAGAGCGCGGATCCAGGCGGGCGGGATGAATAGCGGAGACTGTGCCGGGTGACGGAACCCATCAGGTTGGGCACCGCCGCGGGTCGCGGCGTACTCGCCACCACGATCCTCGGCAGCGGCATGGCGTTCCTCGACAGCACGATCGCGAACGTCGCCACCAAGCGGATCGGTCAGGACTTCAACGCGTCCTTCGGTGCCTTGCAGTGGGTGCAGAACGGCTACCTGCTGCCGCTGGCCAGCTTGATCCTGCTGGGCGGTTCGCTCGGCGACCGACTGGGCCGCCGGCGGGTGTTCCTGGTCGGCGTGGCGTGGTTCGCCGGCGCGTCGCTGCTGTGCGCCATTTCGCCGAACGTCGAGACGCTGATCGCCGCGCGTGCCCTCCAGGGCATCGGTGGCGCATTGCTGACACCGGGGAGCCTCGCGATCATCTCGGCGTCGTTCGCGCCGGACGACCGCGCCGCCGCGGTGGGAGCCTGGTCCGGGCTCGGCGGCGTCGCGACGGCGATCGGACCGTTCTTGGGCGGCTGGCTGGTGCAGGACGTCTCGTGGCGGTGGGCGTTTGCGATCAACCTGCCGTTCGCGGTCGCCGTCATCATCCTCGGCATGAAGTACGTACCGGAGACGCGGGCCGCGACCCGCGCCACCCGGCTGGACATCCCCGGCACATTGCTCGTCGCAGGCGGGCTGGCAGCGCTCACGTACGGCACGACGACCGCCGGGGCGAACGGGTGGCACGCTACAGCGGGCATCATCACGGCGATCGGTCTGGCACTGCTGGGCGGGTTCGTGATCGTCGAGCGGGACGAGAAGCAGCCGCTGGTGCCGCTCGGCCTGTTTGCGAACCGCGCGTTCAGCGGCGCCAACGTCATGACGTTCATGACCTACGGCGCACTCGGTGCGGTGCTCTTCCTGCTCGTGCTGCACCTGCAGATCTCGGCCGGTTACGGGGCGCTCGCGGCGGGCACGGCGACCCTGCCGATCACGGTCTTGATGATGTTCCTGTCGGCACGGTCTGGCAGGCTGGCGGCACGGATCGGGCCGCGGCTGCAAATGACGGTCGGACCGCTGATCTGCGCCGCGGGGTTGCTGCTAACCCTGCGCATCGACACCGAGCACCACAATTACGTCACAGATGTGCTGCCGGGCGTCATCGTCTTCGGGCTGGGCTTGTGCACGTTTGTGGCCCCCCTGACTGCCACGGTCATGGGCAGCGCTCCGCCGGATCAGGTGGGCGTCGCATCCGGGGTGAACAACGCCGTCGCCCGGGCCGCATCGCTGCTGGCGGTGGCGGTGTTGCCGCCACTGGCAGGACTGCACGGCGACAGCTACCGCATCCCGCATGTCATGGTGCACGGGTACCGGGTCGTCGCGCTCATCTGCGCGGTGCTGCTCGTGGTGGCGGCGCTCGTGGTGCTGGTCACCGTGCGTATCCCGGCCCGGGCGCTACATAAGGAAGGATGAGTGACGTGAACGATGAGACCGTCCTGGCCCACATACATGAGCTTGTCGCTGAGGAGCGGGACCTGCGCGCCGCACATCGCGGACGGGGGCTCACCGGCGACGACCGGCAGCGCTTGGACCTGATCGAGCGGCAACTCGACCAGTACTGGGACCTGCTACGCCAGCGTCGCGCCCGTGAGGAGTTCGGCGACGACCCCGACGCCGCGCAGACACGTTCGATCAACGACGTCGAGGGCTACCTGCAATAGCTGCGCGCGGCGCCTAGTAGTCGCCGGCAGTCCTGAGCCGGCCTAGGTGGCCGCACTGCGCGCGTAGCGTCGCCGCCATGAGTGACGCCGCCAGAGCCAATCAGCCGAGCCCGCGGCGCGCCAAGA
>JBPYES010000464.1:0-9779 GCA_051984825.1 Jatrophihabitantaceae bacterium | reverse complement strand
GCGGCTGGCTGATCGCGATCCTGGTGTTCCCGCTGCTCGGCTCGCTGGTCTACCTCGCCTACACCTGGCTCACCGCGGGACGCCGCCGCACCACCACACCCGCACCCGCGGGCGCGGCGGTCCCGGCTGGTGCCCGGCACGCCTCCCCCACCCCGGACCCGGACACCGACCTGGCCAGCCTGGACCGGCTGCGCCGCAACGGCGTGCTCAGCGACGCCGAATTCGACGCCGGCAAACGCCGCGTCCTCCAAGGCGTCACCACCCAGCCGGCACCCGCCCCGAGCGCGCCCGCCGTCCCGGCCGCCGCCACCGACCGCGAACCCAAACACGGAGCACCATAATGGACTGGTTCTGGCACGCCATCTGGATCTGCCTGGTCGTCATCCCAGTCACCATCTTGTGGGTCGTCGCCATCTTCGACGTCGTCTTCCGCCGCCACGACCTCAGCGCCTGGGCCCGCATCGCCATCCTCATCATGGTGCTGCTACTACCCGCCATCGGCGCCCTCATCTACTTCGGCACCATGCACCGACCCGAAGTCCCCGACGAATACCGCGGCCAACAAGCCGACCGCGAACCCATCCAATACCAGACCTTCAAAGCGGTCTAATTCGATGGCCAAGATTGGCCGGCGGCCAGGAGGTCGACAATGACGCGGCAAGGTGCGCCACCGACTCAGGTCCCCGTATCACGACGGATACTGGCCCCGTTGGCATTGGCGCAATTCATTTGCAGCTTCGCCGGCTCGAACATGAACGTGATGATCAACGACATGAGCCACGACCTGGATACCAGTGTGCAGGGGATCCAGGTCGCGATCACCCTCTTCTTGCTGGTGATGGCAGCGTTGATGATCCCGGGCGGGAAGCTGACGGACAAGTACGGCCGGAAACGATGCTTCCTGGTTGGGCTGACGATATATGCGGTGGGCGCGATACTTAGTGCTGTCGCGCCAGGCCTGGGTGTGCTAATCCTCGGCAATTCAATCCTGGAGGGCGTTGGCACCGCGTTGCTGATACCGCCGGTCTATATCCTGACGACACTGCTCTTCACCGATTTGGGTTCACGAGCACGCGCGTTCGGTGTTATCAGCGCAATGGGTGGGGTCGGCGCTGCGACCGGTCCGCTGATCGGTGGCCTTATCACCTCGGCGCTGAGCTGGCGCTACGCCTTCGTCTTCCAGACTCTGGTCGTGGTGCTGATCGCCTGGCTAGGGCGCAGCATTACCGATCCGTTGCCGGCGGACCCGTCGCGTCCGTTCGATGTGCGCGGCGCGATCCTCTCGTCCGTGGGCCTGGTCCTCTTGGTGATGGGGATCTTGGCGGCGGACAATAACGTCTGGCTGATGTTGGGCCTGGTAAGCGCGGGCGTGCTGGTGCTCGTGTGGTTCTTCGCCTACGTCCGCGCAGGGGAACGCGCCGGGCGCGAAGTGTTGTTGTCGACCAGCTTGTTCCGCAAGCGGGTGTCCAACCTCGGCTTGGCGACGCAGAACATGCAGTGGCAGATGCTGATGGGTACGTCGTTCGTGGTCGCGACGTACCTGCAGGTGGTACGGCACTACGACGCCATCCAGACGGGCGTGATTTTCAGCGCCGCGACAGTCGGTGTCTTGGTGTCCTCGTTGGCCGCTGAACGGATGGCTTTGCGGCGCGCGCAGCGCTCGCTGATCATGGCCGGCTTCGCGATCGGGGTCGTCGGCATCGCATTGCTACTGCCGCTGGTACACGGCCATCCGAGTGCCTGGGCGTTCGCCCCGGGACTATTCGTGATCGGGTTCGGGCTCGGCGCGATGCTCACACCGTCGGTGAACGTCGTTCAGTCAAGCTGGCCGGAGAGCCAGCAGGGTGAGATCTCCGGCCTGTCCCGTAGCGTGTCGAACCTCGGCTCATCCATCGGTACTGCGATCGCCGGAACCATCCTCGTCGCGGGGATCACGTCGACGCCTGGGCGGTCGTACGCGCTCGCGATGATTGTGATCGGCGTGGTCGGCCTCGCCGGCTTCGTGGTAGCCGCGCTGCTCCCGAAGTCCAACACCTTGAGCATCACGTCTGGACAGTGACCGGCACTGACGGCGAGGTCGCCGACAGGCCTGTGACGTCAGTGGATTCGGCCGACAGCACGTGTTGCCCGTCGGCCAGTCCGCTCGTGGGCGTGCACGACCAGTCGCCACTGTCCGAGGCCGTCGCGGTGCACAACGCCGCACCGTCGGCCGTAATGCTCACGGTCGAGTCCGGCTCGGCGGTACCCGACACGGTGGGTGTCGGCGTCACCGTCGCGCCGGACGCGGGCGAGGTGATCGCGACCGGCGGCGGGAAGTCCGGCGCGTTCGGCACGCCGGCGCCGGTGATCGAAACGACCACGCTGTGGACAGTCACCTGCCCGCTGCCGTTGCGGAGACGGAAGTCGGCGCTCGAATGCTGCTTCCCGCCGAAGTACACGTCGAACGCGCTGACCGTCGCCTTCTTCCACGTGTTCGTGTTGCTCAGCGGGATGCTGGGCGACGCCGAGCGGTACGGGTCGTTCGAGCCGTCGTCGTACTGCACCGCGAACGAACCGTTGCCCTGGTCGAAGTAGGACACCGTGAACGTCGCTGCATAGTCGCCGGCAAACGCAATTGTGTCGTCGATGTCGAAGTAGATGTTGCTGTCGGTGCTCGACCGGGCGGACAGCCCGTTGATGACCGAAGCCGTGGTCGGGCCGTCGAATCCGGGCGATGGCCGCTCGTCCTGGCTCATGCCGTAACTCGAGTTGGCTGGGCCGACGATCGAGCCGACGACGGCGGTGCCCGGCGGCTTGTCCGAGGCCGCGAACCGAACCGCGGCGGACGCCGGACCGGTCAGCCCGGTCGGGTCGGTGACCGTGGCCGTGATCGTGTGCTGCCCCTCGGTGAACCCGTTCGCCGGCGCGCAGCTCCACGAGCCGTCGTCGGCGGCTTGCGCCGTGCACAGGTCGGTCGACCCTTCGTGAACGGTGACCGATCCATCAGGCTCCGACGTCCCGGAGATCGACGAGGCGAGCTTGACCGTCGCGCCGTTGCGCGGCGTGGAGATCGCAGGCGCGGGCGGGAACTGCGTCGTGGCGGGGACGGCCGGCCCGGTGACGGACAGGGCCGCGCTGTGCACCGTGATCGCCGTGCCGGCGTGCAGCCGGAAGTCGGCGCCGGCTCGCTCGAGATCGCCGAAATACGCGCCGCTAGCCGTTGTGGTGGCGGTCTTCCAGGTGCGCGAATTCGTCAGCGCGATCGTCCCCGCCGTGTGGTACGGGTCGGAGAGCCCGTTGTCGTACTGGATCGAGATCGCGCCGGTGCCAGAGTCGTAATAGGAGAACGTGAACGTCGCCGAGTAGTCGCCGGTGCGGGCGATCGAGTCGTCGATGTCGAAGTACATGTCGTTGTTCCCGTTGAGCTTGTCGCCGAGCGTGGCGCGGGCCGTGAACCCGTCGACGGTCGTCGCCGTCGTCGTGCCGTCACCCGGCCCGGTGTCGTCGCGCTGTGCGAGCCCGTAGTTGGCGTTGGTGTTACCGAGCACGGTGCCGACGACGGCCGTCTTGGGCGCCCCTGGAGCGTCGAGACCGATCTGCACGCGAGCCAGATGACGGGCGGACGTCGGTGCGCTGCCGCTTACCGCCGCGAACGGCAGGCCGGTCGTCGGCGCCGACACCTGCTCGACGAGATAAGACCTGCCGTACGTCACCGACGCGTCGATCGTCGCGTCGGAGCTCGGCTGCACGACAACGTCCCCGGTGGTGCCGTCGACCACCTGGACCTGCTGACCGGGCCAGGGGTTCTTCACGTGCACCTGGCCGGTGTGGCCGGCTTCGATCGCCGCCGTGGTCAGCTGGCCGTTCTGCACCTGGACGTCGACCTTGTCGTTGTTCTGGACGTACACGCTTCCGCTGCCGTCCCAATCGGCAGGCCAGGCCGGGGCGAACCGGATCAGGCCGTCGTAGTCCTGCGCCAGAGCCTCGTTCAGCGCCGTCGCCAGCCCGGCCTCCTGCTCGAAGTAGGGCTGGTACCCGACGGTGTTGCCGATGTCGGCGAAGCCGTTCGGGTAGACCTGGTGGCCTTCAGTGATCTGCAGCAGCTGGGCCTTGACCTGGCTGGGCAGCTCCAGCCGGGCCGCGTCGATCGCGTCCATGTCCCAGTCGTTGTTCTGGTCGTACGGACGGTGCTGATACGAGCGCTGCTCCAGCTGGAACATCGCGCTGTCCTGGTCGCTCACGTCGTCCCACGGCCATAGCGGCTCGAGCTCGATGTTCTCGCCGTTGCGCCGGGAAGCGGTCGGCTGGTACGAGATCGCGATCATGTCGGTGCTGGTCGCGTCCGCCGCGTCCGTCTCGGCTTGGGTGTAGTCAGGATTGAGCAGCTGCGACCTCGTGCTCTGGTCGGTGCGCGGGTACGGCGGGATCTGTGACTCCGCGGTGCGCAGCTGCGCGACGAAGTCCGCGTCGGCCCCGGAATCGGTGCCGAGCACATGCGCAGCCTGGATGACGATCGGGAACAGCGCCCGGTCCGCCGCGATGTCGGTGGTCGGGTCCTGCACCGCCCACTGGGTCTCGTGCGCGTTCGCCACCGCGTGCAGCAGACCGTCCGGGCCGACCTTCTGGTACGCCAGCAGGAATCGCGCGACCGACTTCATGAACGGGAAGTACTTCTGCAGCGCGGCGGTGTCGCCGGTGTACTGGAACTGGTTCCACATGTACACGGCCATCTCCGGCCCGCTGCTGACGTTGAGCGCGTTATAGCTGGGGCTCGACGCCAGCGCACACGAGGCGTTGCTCCGGTCGTCGCCGCCGCCGTAGTAACCGTTGCCGTTGAAGCGCATAGTCTCCGGAACGCACGCCCCCGGCAGTCCGCCCATCTCCTGGCTCGTCCACGCCTCGGTCTGCGGCAGGGCATTGGCGTACATGTCGAAGACCGGAGTGTCGAGGTCGGCGTTGCCCGAGCTCATGTTCGCCGAGATCTGCGTACGCAGATTCCAGATCCAGTACTCGGACGGCGCCCAGGTCTGCCGGTCCTGGCTCCACGCGAACATGTCGGCCTCGCCGGCCTGGCTGCCCGGGTAGATGCCCTGCTTCATGGACGCCTTCTCGAGGTAGAGGTAGAGCGTCCGCAGGTTCTCCAGGTAGGCAGCGCTGCCGTCGGCCGAGTTCATCTCGATCAGCCCGGAGTGTGACCAGAACTTGCTCCACCACGCGTCCTGCGCGGCGAGCAGCGTCGAGGTGTCCGCGGACAGGTCGCCGCCGAGCAGCGCCTGCGCAGTAGCCGCCGCATCGCCTCCGGTCCAGGCCGGCGAGCCGACCGCAACCCGGAACGAGCCGTCGGCGTGCGGCTTGAAGCTGACCTGCACGCGGGTCGGGCTGGTCACCGTGGCCGCGACGTGCTGCCCGGCCGCGCCGATCGACGCCAGCGAGCCGAACGTCTGGCCGCTGGCACCGTGGCCGTTACTGTCGACCCACGTCTCGGCCAGCGTGCCGATCGCCCCGGACACGGCCGCGGTGGGCTTGCGCCCGGACCACAGGTTGATCGACGCCGTCTGCGGGATTTCCGGATTCGCCCCGGTCACATCGACGATCAGCTCGTCCTTGGCCGTCGATACCCACACCTTCGCGGACATGCCGCCGCCGGACTCATGCAATACCCCGTCGGTGACGTCCAGCGTGCCGCTGAAGTCGGGGGCATGCGTGATCGCCGACAGGCCGGGGATGTTCACCTGGCCCGGCGACTTGCGATCGGGCATCGTGTCGGAGCGGTTGAGCTGGGCGGTGAAGCCGTTCGCGGCCCAGGCGGCGACCGCGAGCGAGCCGTTGCCCATGGGCATCGACTGCGTCGGATCGAGGCTCGGCCCGCCGAGCACGATGTCCGAGCGGCTCACCACCCCGGACGGGTCGAGCTGGAACGCCCCGTCGTGCCACGCGGTGGTCGGCGCGCCCGCGGCTGCCGCGTGCGGGGCGTTCAGCACCGCTACACCCAGCCCGGCGGCGAGCAGCGCGGTGCCTGCGGCCAATAGCCGTCGCGGATTCGGCATAGACATCGTGACCTCCAGGGCTTCAGCCGCTGCTCAGACTGAGACGCACCGCATCCGACGGGCTCGACAGCCCGCCCTCGTTCACCGCAGTGACCCGGTAGCTGAAGTCGTAACAGCATGGGGTCGACGGCGCGATGAACAATGTGTATTCGGATGCCTGCGTGGTATCGATTCGCACGAAATTCCCCGCGGTCCCGCTCGCGCGGTAGATGTAATACAGACGAGCGCCTTTCACGTTCGGCCATTGCAGCGTGAACGTATCGTGCTGGATTGATTTCGCTACGGTGACCTCGGCCGGGGCCGCCGGCGGCGTAACGCTCTCGTCGAATATCTGCACAGGCAACGGCGCAGTGGTGTCCGACTCGAGGATTCCCGCACCTAGCGCGGAGATCGCGTAGTCGTATTCCAGCCCGAGTTCGACGGCTTGATCGGTGTACTCGGGGTCTGTTGTCGTCGCGATCCGCTGGAAGTTGGTTTCGTCGCTGCGCTTGCGATAGACGCCGTAGCCGCTGACTCCGGGTACGGCATCCCACGTGAGGGCGACCGACTGGGTAGGCCACAACCGCTCGCCGCCGACGGACAGCCCGGTCGGCGGCGAGATCTGCGCGATCGCGATCGCGTTCACCCGGCCGTCGCGTCCGAAGGCGAAGTTCAGCTGCCCGTCGGCGACGGCAACGGACATGCCGACGGAGGGGAACGATGCGGTTGTCGCAGTGATCGTCTGCGCCGGCTGGCCTTCGACTGAGACGGTCGTCGTGTTCGACGCGATCTGGTCGCCGGAGATGACGATGACGCGATAGTTGCCGTTGGGCAGGTCGACCGCGAACCCGTAGCTGCTGCCGACGGTGAAGTCGCGGCGCAGGTCGTCGGGCGCTCCGCGGTCGCGGCAGTTCGTCGTGCGATCGAGGCCGTATCCCTTTGTGGAGTCGTACAGGGTCGTGTTCGTCACCTGGGTGTAGCCGTCGGCCACCGGGCTCGTCGCACAGCCGAAGTCGAACAGCCAGGCGGACGCCGCAGCCGGTGCCGCCGGACTGGCAGCAGTCGCGGTCGCCAACAGGACCACGAAGCCGGACAGCAAGACGATGACGGGCCTCAGCCTGGCTCGGAATGACACCGCAAGCTCCGTTTCTTCCGGCTATGTCGATAGGAGGTGCTGCTACGCGTGCTTGACGGTGAGCGCGAACGGATAGCCCGCTCCGTTGGGGTTCTGTGCGGGCAGGTCGATCTCCACGACGCCCGCATCCGTCCGCCGGAAGCGGGCCTTGTGGCCGTCGTCGCCGAGCAGCCGAATCTGCGAGTCGCTGGCGATCGGCACGTCGCCCGGGACCGTCACGTACGACAATTGCGGCCACGTCAGCGAGAGGATGTTGAACGCGCCGTCCGAGACCGTGTAGCGCAGATCGCCGTCTCCGGCACGCGCCCATGGCGTTGTGTCATATATGGCTGTGCCGTTGGTGTTCAGCCAGTTTCCGATCGCGCGCAGGCGGTCGGCCTGCCAGTCGGCGATCGTTCCGTCCAGCTGCGGCCCGACGTTCAACAGCAGGTTGCCGTTCTTACTGACGATGTCGACCAGCCGCGACACGAGGTCGGTGCTCGACTTGATGGCCGCCGGGTCCTCGTTGGTGTCGTAGCCCCAAGAACGGCCGATGGTGAGGTCCGCCTCCCACGCGCCCGCGCGCAGGCTGTAGGACGAATCCCCTTCGACAGTCGAGAAGTCCGAGTGGCTGGCCTCGAACCGGTCGTTGACCAGCACACCCTTCGGGTTCGGGCGGTTCACCGAGTTGTTGTAGTAGTACGCGAGGAGTTCGTCGCCACGCCAATCCATGTCGCGGGGCTTGAAGATCTGCCCCGCGCCGAGGTCCTCGTGCCAGTGCTCCCCGTCGCCCCAGAGAAGATCGGGATCGTAACGATCGATCAACGTCTTGACCATGACGTGCAGGTACTCGGACACGTAGTCGTCAACTGGCTTGTATCCCGTGTACGGGATGGGGTCGTGGGTGTACGGATTCCACGGCGGCGTCTGCAGCGCGGGATTGAAGAACTCACCCAGCGAGTGGTAGAGGCCTCGCTTGAGTGAGCTGCTTTGGGCGGCCTCGAACAGTTCGCCGACCAGGTCTCGATGCGGCGTCAGCGCGACGGAATTGCGGTCCGACGCGGTATTCGGAAAGAGCTGATAGCCGTCATGATGCTTGGACGTCAGGACGAAATAGCGCGCTCCGGCCTGCTCGAACAGGCTGATCCAGGCCCCCGGGTCATACCTCTCGGCGGTGAACTGCGGAATGAAATCGTCGTAGTTGAAGTCCGCGCCATACGTCTGCAGATGGTGCTGGTACGTGGAATCCACGCCCGGCCCATTGATGTGCATCGCATACGAGTACCACTCGGCCGCGTGGTAGGCGACGTTGTCGCCCCAGTGCGGGACCGAGTAGACGCCCCAGTGAATGAAGATCCCGAACTTCGCGTCGCGGTACCACTGCGGCACCGCGTGCTGGGCGAGCGATGCGGAGGTCGGCAGGTACGGCCCGTCCGCGTCGAGCGCCGCCGACCGGGCCGGCGTGAGCAGGCGCCTTGTCGTTCCGAACGACCCGAGAGCCGCGCCCGCGCCCAGCACGCTTGCGCCGCGCAGGAACGTACGTCGACTGATGTTGCGCGCGGCCATCGAACCGTCCTTCACCGGACTCGGGGATCGCAAGATCGAGACGTGTTGCGGGCGAGAGGCGAGCAGCACCACGCTCACCAGACATCTGACGAATCGAGCGACAACTCTGTCACAGTCGGATGGTCCGCCCTAGTGTCGGCGCGAATATAGCTATTTGGCGAGAGGCCGTCAAGCACAGACATCCGATGTAAGTCGCGAGCCGGGCCTGATCGGACTGGCGCCGGATGACCGCGACGGGATCGCGTCCGGGGTCACCGGTACGGTCAAATATCGGATGCACGTCTGCCTGGCTCCCACTTGCTTGGCGTCCGCCGCGCCGGGCGGGACGACAACGACGACGATCAGCGGTCATCTTGGGGCCGGCGCTGCGGATTACGTCTACCTGCCGGTGGATGTGCCTCGCGGGGTCAACCAGATCGCGGTCTCATACACCTACGACAAGCCGCAGGTACCGTCAGGAATCCTCGGGAATTCCTGCGACATCGGCATTTTCGACGAGCGTGGAATCGCCATCGGCGGCGACGGGTTTCGCGGCTGGTCGGGTGGATTCCGCACCGACTTCGCGATCAGCGCCGAATCGGCGACGCCGGGCTACGTGCCCGGCCCGATCAACGCCGGGCGGTGGAACATCATCCTCGGGCCGTATCAGGTGGCGCCGCAGGGCCTGAACTACCAGGTGCAGGTGACGCTGACGTTCGGCGCGGACCGAGCGCCGTTCCAGCCGCAGTACCCGCCGCAGCGCATTGCCGGGCGGCCCCGCGCCTGGTACCGCGGTGACTGCCACCTGCACACGGCGTACTCCGACGGCACCCGCCTGCCCGCCGAGGTAGCTGCCGGAGCGCGCGCTGCCGGGCTGAACTTCATCGCCACCACCGACCACAACACAAACGCCTCGCACGGCGCCTGGGGTCCGCTGGCCGGCGACGATCTGCTGATCATCACCGGTGAGGAGATCACCACCCGCAACGGCCACTACCTCGGCTTGGGGCTCTCACCCGGTGACTGGATCGATTGGCGCTACCGGGCCCGCGACGACGTCGGCTACGTCCAAGCGGTGCAGCTGATCCACCGCTCCGGCGGCATCGTCGTGCCGG
>JBPYES010000463.1:0-4440 GCA_051984825.1 Jatrophihabitantaceae bacterium | reverse complement strand
CAGGTCGGAATCCTCTCGACGGTGCTGTTCTAATCGGGCCATGAGCCACGTGCTGGCGGTCCTGCCGCAGTTTGCGCTCGCGTGCCTCGTGCTGGCGGTGCTGCCCGGCCCTGCAACTGCGCTGTTCGTGCACCGCACCGTCCGCGACGGGCGCGCCGCCGGGCTCGCGGCGGTCGCTGGAAACGAGATCGGCGTGTTCGCCTGGGCACTGGCGGCCGGGGCCGGCCTCACCGCACTGCTGCAAGCGAATCGCGTGCTGTTCGAGGTGCTGCACGTCGTCGGGGGATTCGTGCTGGTGTACCTGGGCGTTGCCGCCTGGCGCGCGGCGCGCCGGCCGGAGACGGAGCTCGCAGTGCCCGGCTGGCTGGCGTCGGGGCGTTCGCCGATGGCGGCGTTTCGCGCGTCGCTGATCTCGATCGCAGCCAACCCGAAGGCGGCGGTGTTCGCCTTCTCGTTCTTCCCGCAGTTCCTGCCGCAACACGGCCCCGTGTTCGCGACCAGCGTGGTGCTCGCAACCTTCCAGGTCGTGCTCGACACGACCTACTGCGCGGGCATCGTCCTGCTCGCGATGCGGGTGCGGCCATGGTTGTCGCGCGTATCGGTACGCCGTTACCTGGAAAGGTTCCTCGGCACCATCCTGGTGGCACTCGGGGTGCAGCTAGCAGCGGAGAGCCAATGACAGCGACGGTCGACGCGGTCATCTTCGACTGGGGCGGCACGCTCACGCCGTGGCACACCATCGATGCGCGCGAGTCCTGGCTGGCGGCGGCGGGCGACCCGGACGCCGCGGCCCGGCTCGCCGCTGCCGAGGACGCGGCGTGGCTGCGTGCGCGTGACGAACACCGCAGTGCCACGCTGGCCGGGGTGCTCGAGGCGGCTGGGATCGACGCCGACGATAGCTTCTTGGCGAATTACCACGCCTGGTGGGATCCGCACACGCTCCCCGACCCCGACGTTCCGGACCTGTTTGGCTGGCTGCGCGGCCAGGGCATCCGGATCGGGATCTTGTCCAACACGATCTGGACACGGGAACGGCACGAGCGCATCTTCGCCCGGGACGAGGTGCTCGCGCTGATCGACGGGGCGGTATACACGTCGGAGATCGCGTGGACCAAGCCGCACGCCGCGGCGTTCCGCGCGGCGCTCGCCGCGGTCGGAGTGGCCGACCCCGAGCGGGCGGTCTTCGTCGGCGATCGGCTCTTCGATGACATCCACGGTGCCCAAGCCGTCGGCATGCGCGCCGTGTTGGTGCCGCACAGCGACGTGCCGGACTGGCAGCGCGGACACACCGAAGGCACCCCAGATGCGGTCATCGAGCGGCTGGCCGATCTCAAAGCGGTGATCGAAGCCTGGCGTTAGTCAGATGCCGGGGAATGCGACCGTCGCCTTCGTCGGGGCGACGAGCCGGCGCCAGCGCATTGCTCGCAGGGCGGCGTCGGTCAGCGCCTGCTGCGCATCCCCGCGTAGCGAACGCGACGACGCGGGGACCACTGAGATGAGGTACCGCCAGGCGGCGGCGCATGCGGACTCCAGGCTGATCGCGAAGCGCTGCGCCGTGATCGGGTCCGTAACGGCGAACGGCAGCGGGTAGTCCGCCGCAGCGGGCACCGGGGATTGCCGCGCGGCGGTCAGCTGCGCCGACGTGACATCGCGCAGGTCGCGGTGCGCCTGCTGGCTGTCACGCGCAAGGGTCACTTGCGCGGAGTCAGCCAGCCGTGGGCCGAGCACGTCGTAGCCCGCAATGGCAGCATGCTCGGCAGCTAGCGCCGCCTGCCAGGCTGTTACGAAGGCGGTCACGCCAGCAGCTCCGCGTGCGTTGCCTCGCTGGCCGAGATGCTGGCTAGCAGGGCAGCATCCGCCCCGGTAAGCGCGGCAGATTCGGCCGCCGCCGCCTTCGCCGCGGCGAGCTCCGAGTCGCGTAGCTGTGCGCTCGTACCCGCTTCCGGGGGTGGGCTGGCGCTGATGAGCGGCGACGCGAGTGCGGGATAGCGGGCGATCGCCTGCCGCAACGCGGCGGCGTGGGCGGCATGGTCGTCGCGCACCTGCCGCAAATCGGGGCGTGTGGCGAGCGCCGCGTCGAGGTTCGCGACGAGGGACTGCTCGCGGGTGAGTGCCTCGGAAAGCTGCTGCGGCGCCGCGGGGGGTATCGGGGGACGGCGGCGCGGCCGGAATTCGGCCACCGCCGTGCCGATGCCGCCCGCCGCGGCCAGCACGCCGGCGCCGAGCAGGACGCGCCGAGTGATCATTGGGTGTGTGAGTGTCGCAGACTGGATAAGCTCGCAGACACGCACCCGGCGCAGTACCGGCGCCACAACTACACACCGAGGGAGGAACGCCGATGCCATCCGCACAGGCAGGTCCGCCCCTCGGTGAGGCGCGCCACAAACTCGTGGAGTTGCTGGCCCCGGTCATCGAATCCAGCGGCTACGACGTCGAAGACGTCATCGTCCAGCAAGCCGGTCGGCGCCGCCTTGTCCGCGTGATCGTCGACGGGGAGGGCGGGGTCGATCTTGACGGCGTCGCGCGGGTGAGCCGCGCCGTATCGGATGTGCTCGACGACCGGAGCGCGTTCGAGGGCCCGTATGTGCTCGAGGTGTCCTCGCCCGGCGTCGACCGGCCGCTGCGCGAGCGCCGGCATTGGCAGCGCGCGACGGGCCGGCTCGTCAAGGTCGACGTGGACAGTCAGCCGATGGTTGGGCGGGTGCTGGATACGAACCCCGATGGGGTGCGCCTCGAGATCGACGGCACGCGCCGCGACGTCCCGTGGTCTGCGCTCGGGGTCGGCAGGACTCAGATCGAGTTCAACCGCCCGGACGTCGGGGGAGATCAGGAGAGGGGTTGAACCATGGTCCACGTCGATATTGCTGCGCTGCGCAGCATCGAACGGGAGAAGGAGATTTCGTTCGAGACGCTCATGGACGCCCTCGAGACCGCGCTGCTCACCGCGTACAAGCACACCCCGCATTCCATGCCGCACGCCCGTGTCGCGATCGACCGCAAGACCGGCGAGGTCGTCGTGTGGGCCCAAGAGGTCGGCCCGGACGGCGACGTGGTGGAGGAGTACGACGACACGCCGACGGACTTCGGGCGGGTTGCCGCGATGACTGCCCGGCAGGTGATCTTGCAGCGGCTGCGCGATGCCGAGCACGACCAGACATTCGGCGAGTACTCCGGGCGGGAGGGCGACATCGTGGCGGGCGTGGTGCAGGCCGACGCCCATGCTGCGGCGCGCGGGCTCGTCGTGGTCGACATCGGCAAGGTCGAGGCGGTGTTGCCGCAATCCGAGCAGGTACCGGGCGAGGCGTACACGCACGGCACCCGGCTCAAGTGCTACGTCGTCGGCGTCGCGCGCGGCATCCGTGGACCGCAGGTGACGATAAGCCGTACCCACCCGAACCTGGTCAAAAAGCTGTTCGCACTCGAAGTGCCCGAAATCGCCGACGGCAGCGTCGAGATCGTCGGCGTGGCTCGGGAAGCAGGCCACCGCACCAAGATCGCGGTGCGGACGTCCGTCCCCGGACTGAACGCCAAGGGTGCCTGCATCGGGCCGATGGGCCAGCGCGTGCGGAACGTTGTCGCCGAGCTGCACGGCGAGAAGATCGACATCATCGACTGGGCCGAGGATCCGGCCGGCTACGTCGGGAACGCTCTCTCGCCGGCCCACGTGATCTCGGCGACGGTGGTCGACGCCGCGGCCCAGTCGGTACGGGTCGTGGTGCCCGACTTCCAGCTTTCGCTCGCGATCGGCCGAGAAGGGCAAAACGCCCGGCTTGCTGCACGTCTTACCGGTTGGCGCATCGACATCCACAGTGATTCGGAGCCCGCGCCGGCGACGGGGCGGAGCGACACGCCCGAGCGCGAGGAGTAGTAGACTTTCGCGTGGTCGTTCGGTCGACGACGGCAGTTGATGCTGCCCGGCGAAAGGGGCATCCGCCCGTTCGCACGTGCATCGGCTGCCGGAAACGGGCGGCGGCCGCCGAGTTGTTCCGCGTCGTCGTGGCACTGGCCCCGTCAGGCACGCTCACCGGCTCGCCGGAGTGTGCGCTTGTCGTGCCGGATCCGCGCCGCCGCGCACCCGGCCGCGGTGCCTGGCTGCATCGCGATCCGCGGTGCGTGGCACTCGCCGAGCGACGCCGGGCGTTCGCACGAGCCCTCCGAGTGGCTGGTGCGCTCGATCCGGCGCCGGTCCGCGAGTACGTTGCCGAGCAGTCGGCAGCACAACCGAAGTAGGCACCCTCAGCAGGGAGCAGAAGAGCTATGGGCACTCGATGAAGCGCCAGCGATGAGTACCACCCCCGTCTAGCCGGGATCGTGCGGGACGCCCGCCCGGTCCTTTGAAGGAGTCCAGTGGCAGGCAAGGCCCGCGTACATGAGCTCGCCAAGGAGCTCGGAGTCACCAGCAAGGACGTTCTCGCGAAGCTCAATGAGCTCGGCGAGTTC
>JBPYES010000462.1:0-3070 GCA_051984825.1 Jatrophihabitantaceae bacterium | reverse complement strand
AGGGCTTACTGGTCAAGCTTTGTTGGTCGGCGGACGCCGGGAGAGCGCCGTTTGGGCTTGCCCGGTTAGAGGGCCGCTTATAGACCAGCGCCTCCCGACGTTCCGTCGAGGTGCCCATTGAGCGGCAACAGGAGGTCGCGCCCGTAGAGCGCCATCAGTAAGCAACCGCCAGGGTACCTCGCGCCGATCCATGTTCAAGCAGGTCGGATGAAGGGAGTGAGGGTGATGAGTGACGGGCGGTTCGCTGGGGTCGATTGGGCTAGCGAGGAGCACGCGGTGTGCGTGGTCGACGAGCGGGGGCGGATACTGGAGGGCCGCCGCTACCGCCATGACGAGCCGGGCATCCGGGCGTTGTGCGCGCGGCTGGTGCGTCTGCGGGTGGCGTTGGTGGCGCTCGAGCGCCCCGACGGTTTGTTGATCGAGCGGTTGCTGGACGCGGGGTTGGCGGTGATCGCCGTGCATCCCAATCAGGTCAAGGCGATGCGCCCGCGCTACAGCGTGGCGGGTGGCAAGAGCGACAGCTTTGACAGTTTCGTGCTGGCGGAGCTGGCGCACACCGACAGCCATCGCTTTCAGGTGTTGGTGCCCGACAGTGACCGCACCAAGGCGCTGCGGAGCATGACCCGGGCGCGCGACGGGCTGGTTCGTACACGGGTGGGGTTGGCCAACCAGTTGCGCGATCAGCTCGCCTGCTTCTGGCCCGGCGCGGCGAAGGTGTTCTGGACGGTCGACTCGCAGATCGCGCTCGAGTTCCTGCGCCGCTACCCCTCCCCAGTCGATGCCCGTGGGCTGGGTGAGCAGCGCCTTGCGGCATTCCTCAAGCGTCACGCCTATACCGGCCGCAAGCCTGCAAGCGAGCTGCTTGCGCGGCTGCGCAACGGGGCGGAGGGACGCGCCGGCGAGCTCGAGCTGCAAGCCCGCCGCGACATCGTGCTGGCGCTCGTCTCCGCGCTTGAGCCGATCGTCGCCCGCATCAGTGAGCTGACCATCCAGATCCGCAAGGCGCTCGATGAGCACCCTGACGGGGCGACGTTCCGCTCGCTGTTCATTGCCCAAGACTCGTGGCTATGCGCCGCGACGATGATCGCTGAGATCGGCGACTGCCGACCGCGTTACCCCACCTACCGCGCGCTGGCCGCCGACGCCGGCCAAGCCCCCGTGGCCGTCGAATCGGGCAAGTCCAAGCACGCCCAGTTCCGCTGGGCCTGCGACCACCGGCTACGCGCCGCGTTCGGCGCCCTCGCCGACGCAAGCCGCCGCCACAACCCTTGGGCGGCCGACATCTATCAGCGCGCCCGTGCCAGAGGCGCCAGCCACGCCCACGCTGCCCGCATCCTCGGTCGCGCCTGGAGCCAAATCATCTGGCGGCTCTGGCACGACCACGACACCTACGACGCCAACCTTCACACCGCTCGAAAACACCTCATCGCGACCGGAGGTTGACACAGGGGGTCTATAAGCAGCAGCGAATCTGGGGCGCCTGGCTGTGCTAGCGCCGAAGTCCCGAGAGGCTCGCGACGACGCGCAGCAAAACACGCAAAGCCCCGAGAGCGTCGCGAGGCACTTCAAATGCGGCTGAGCGAGAGGCGCGTAGCAGCAAAATTTCGTTTGATTTCGCGCCACCCCCGTGTCTGCGCGCACAGGCGCGTTTGTGCCTCGCGCCGCGCTGGCTGCGGGGCTCGCTTCGAGTTGCCATCGCTCGGTCACTCTGTGGATGTGCGTGTGCCGGCGTGGAAGCGCGCGCCACTGTCACGCTGCGGCGTGCCCTATGCGCGACGACCTACCGTGTTCGCGCATCGCCCGGCAGCCGAGGTCCCGCCCGGCTGTGGGCTAGACCGAAAACGCCAGTTCCTCTAGCCGCGCCACCCGGCGCTCTACGTCATCAAGCCGCTGCTCGTCAGCGCTCGCAACGTCAAGCGCGCACCGCAGCATGAATGCCGTGCGGGTCACGCCAAGCCTGCCGGCTCGACGATCGATCTCGGCAAGCTCGCTGTCGCGTACGCGGAGTGAAATCGTCGGCATTTGGGGACAATGTAACGCTCGCGTGGGACGCTGCCGTGTCCGCTGACTGTCGGCTTTCTGAACCGACGCTCGCTCGAAAAGGCTGGTCGTTGCAGGGGATCTCCGCGCGGTGCTAACCGGGTGCAAACCGGCTGAGGGTCAGCTACCGTCCCCGCGCGAGGAGCTGCGCGGTGACTGTGGCTTGCGCCGTTCCTGGCCTCGCACGCCCGGCTGCCTGAGGTGTACTGCGGTGTGTCGCTCTGTATGTGCATCCGCTTTGAGCCCGCCGGGGAAGGCAGCCAGCGATCAGGCGTCGCTTGTGGTGTCCGATCTGATTGGGGAAGGCCGCCGGGCAGACGGGCCTGCTCTCGCGGATCGTCCCGAGCGGCCTGCTGGCGGTGCTCGCCGGGCAGTGTCAGCCCGACGGATGCAGGTGTGCCGGTCAGTGGCTGGGGGCTCCGGCTCCGAGCAGTCCAGCCACTGCCTTGTTGTGACGCGACGCCTCGAGCAGTTGGCAGGCCAGCGATGGCTTCTGAGCTCGGGACGAGGAACGGCAGATCTGTTCGACGCGCGCGAGCGCGGAGGCCCGGCGAGCGGAGGAGGACGCCGGCGGGACGACGGCGCCCGTCCTCGCGTGCTGTGGGCGGGGGCGGGGCGCGTGGCCGCGGTGGTCGCGGAACTGTCCGCTGGCGTCTGGGTGGCCCGGCCGGGCGACCGATCCCGCCGCGGCGGGGTCGGTGACCGCTGAACTGCGGTGCGGCTGAATGGACAGCGCGGTCGCGGCGGTGCTCGAGGCCCCGTGTTTGGCGCTGGACCCGCAGGCAGCGGCGAGCGCCACGACACCGAGGAGCGACAGGCGTGCGCCGCCGGCCCGTAGGCGGCGCACCCTCGATCCCGCGTTGGGGCTATCCGAACCCGACGTGCCAGTTGTTGGCGAACTGCTGGCCACTCTCAGGGCTACCCGTACTCTGGTCGAACCCTATGACGAGGGCCGAGGAGGCATCGTCCAGCACCAGGTGGTTGCTGCCCGACGGCGAAGGCACCCCCGCGACGGCGTCGACCGCGGCGT
>JBPYES010000461.1:0-2679 GCA_051984825.1 Jatrophihabitantaceae bacterium | reverse complement strand
CACAGCCCGATCAGGCCGCCAGGCCGGCGCCGACGGTGGAGATGGTATCCATCGTGCCCGGCGTGCCGCCCATCGACGGCCACGCGGAGGCCAGGACGATACGGATCACGGTGCCGGCCGGCAGCCCGGGCGCGCCGCCGTTCCGGCTCACCGGCCCCGCCTACGCCTACGTCCTGACTGGCGAGATCGTCGTGGAGTTGGAGGGCGAGGCGCCGAAGGTGGTGAAGACGGGCGAGACATTCTGGGAGCCGGGTGGCGACCGCATCCACTACCAGAGCGCGAACAACCTCGCGGACGCGGAATCGAGCTATATGGCGACCGTGTTCTGCCCGGCCGGGCAGCCGCTGCTCACCATGGTGAGCGCGCAGGAGCTTGAAGCCCGCCGCAACCGCCGGGTGCACCAGCCCTGACCCGCAATCGGCTCGGCTGACCACCGGGCCTGCCGGGGTGGGTGACGCCGACGGTGTCGGCGTCACCCACCCCGCTAGCACCCTCAGAAAGGAAACCGCGCCTGTGACGCAGAATGGCCACCGTACGCTCGATGAGGCCGCAGCGGTTTTCGCCGAGATGCGTCCGCGCCTATTCGGCATCGCCTACCGGATGCTCGCCAGCGTGAGCGACGCCGAGGACCTCCTGCAGGAGGTGTGGCTGCGCTGGCAGACCTGTGACCGGGCCGCCGTGCGGAACCCGGAAGCCTACCTGACGACCACCACTGCCCGGCTGGCCATCAACGCGACGCAATCCGCTTACGCGCGACGCGAGACCTACATTGGTCCGTGGCTGCCCGAGCCGGTCGACACCTCGGCGGATCCGCTGCTCGGCGCGGAGAAGGCCGCCGCCCTGGAGTTGGCCGTGCTGCTCCTGCTGGAGAGACTGACCCCGCCCGAGCGTGCCGCCTACGTGCTGCGGGAGGCGTTCGACTACCCGTATGACCAGATCGCCGCGATCGTGCAGACCTCCGAGGCGACCGCGCGGCAGCATGTCAGCAGGGCGCGCAAGCATCTTGCGGCCGAGCGCCGCGCACCGGTCAGTCCGGCCCAGCAGCGCCGGTTGCTGACCGCGTTCGTGGCCGCCGCCAAGGATGGTGACCTGTCCACCTTGGAGAAGCTGTTCGCGCAGGACGTGGTGAGCTATGTCGACAGCGGCGGTGCTGTGCCCGGCGCCTCGCACGTCCCGGTGCGTGGCGCGCTCCGGCTGGCCGAGGTCGTCTGTGCCGCCGCCGACCAGCTCTGGGCGGGTGTCGAGGCCGAGCCCGCGACGGTCAACGGTGGGCCCGCCGTGCTGCTGTGCCGCGATGGCGTCATCTTCGCGGTGCTGTCGCTGAGCGCCTCGGCCGACGGCATCGACCAAGTGATGTGGACGATGAACCCGAGCAAGCTCGGCGGCGTCGGACGCCCTGCTGTGTAGGTTCACGACATAGGTGACTACTGATACGCGACACGTGAGTCGCGACATGGTTGACAGTCGGGTGCCATGTCAAGAGCACGCCCGCCTGCACCTGCACGGGCTCGTCGATGAACTCGACCTCAAAACCCGGCAGGAAAGGACAGGACGGTCTCGCGCCGTCCGGGCGAAAGGTTGACCGCGTATCGAGGTAGCTGTAATCATCATTACATGAGTACCGGGCAAGATGAAGACGCCAGCGGTGACAGCGAATCCGGTAGCGGGGCCAGGAACGGTATCGGGGAGCAGATCGAGGGCTGGTTCGCGGGGCGCCTGCCTAGCGAGTGGTTCACCGGGCCGGCCGAGATCATCGTCGACCGCGAGGAGATAACGATCGTCGGGACGCTGCCCGCCCCCGAGTCGGGCGCCGGCGGCAGCGACGCCGAACGGGCTGCGGCGGCCGAAGGCAGGATCAAGCGGTTCCGCGAGGAGACGCGGGCAAAGCGGATCGAGATGGCGCGCGAGGCCGAGCACCGGTTCCGGCGCAAGGTCGCGTGGGGAGTCCGCTGCGCGGACCTCGGTGAGATGTTCACCACACTCTCGGTTCCCGTGATGACCAGGCTGCGGCAATCCGAACGGCGGGTGCTCGACACCCTCGTCGACGCCGGCGTCGCCCGCAGCCGTAGCGACGCGCTCGCGTGGTGCGTCCGGCTGACGGGTGAACACGCCGACACGTGGCTGGGCGAGCTGCGTCAGGCGTTGCGCCATGTGGAGGAGGTGCGCGCTCAGGGTCCTGGCCTGTAGCGACACCCGCGCGACCTGGCTCGCCGCCCGCACGCTGCTCTAGTCGGATACCGTGACTAGGGACTCATCGCGTGCTCTTGGCGAGGAAGGTCGGTTCATGGGAATTCGTGACCTGGTGTACCGGCTGTACGAGCGCCGGCTCGAAGCCTCGCTGTCCGGTAAGCCAATCCCGCGGCACGTCGGCGTGATGTGCGATGGCAACCGGCGCTGGGCCAGGTCCGCCGGGCATACCGACGTCAGCAAGGGCCACCGCAAGGGCGCCGACAAGATCTTCGAGCTGCTGCAATGGTGCAAGCAGGCCGACGTCGAGGTCGTCACGCTCTGGCTGCTATCCACCGACAACCTGACCCGCCCGCGCCAAGAGCTCGACCCGCTGCTCAAGATCATCGAGCATACGGTCACCGACCTCGTCGACGAGGGCTGGCACGTGAACCCGATGGGTGCCCTCGACCTGCTGCCCGACCACACCGCCCGGGTCCTCAAGCAGGCGGC
>JBPYES010000460.1:0-6956 GCA_051984825.1 Jatrophihabitantaceae bacterium | reverse complement strand
CCGCATCACCGACCAGCGTCACCATTGACTCGCCGCAGGGCACGACGATCTTGTCGGCACCGATCGATCCCCTGACGGCGCAGCGCAATCCCGACGGTAGTTGGGCGCCGGTCAAGCCGCCGTCGTTAACTCGAGCGGTATGGATGACCCAGTCAGCAATGCCGGCAGCCCCATCGACCGGCACCACGGCGGTTTATGGGCACGCCTGCATCGGACTAACGTGCGCCTTCAACAATGTGGCCAGCACACCGGCGAACAGCATCGTCATCGTCAGGACGAATACAGCCACCCTGCGCTACCGCGTCGTCTCGCTGACGCAATATCCCAAGACCGGAGCGCAATCTCTTGGGTCTCGCCAGGACATGGCCAATCAGCTACTGCTCATTACCTGCGCGTACCACTCGGACGGCAGCAGTACCAACAACCTCGTTCTCATCGCCACGCTGATCGGCACGCAGGCCCGCTAGGCCCTGCTCATGGCTAGCGGGGCAGGCCGGCGACCAGGTTGATCATCGTTGCGAGGATCATCGTGCCGAAGATGAACGACAGTATGCCGTGCCTCAAGGCCGCCCCTCGGATCTGAGTGCTCTGCAAGTTCGTATCCGAGACTTGGTAGGTCATACCAAGGGTGAATGCGACGTAGGCGAAGTCGGTGAACCTGGGCGAGTCCTTTTGGTTGAAATCGATTCCGCCGACCGAGCCCGAGTAATACAGCACCGCGTATCGCAGCATGAACAGAATATGGATCAGTGTCCACGAGATCGCCACACTGACAACCGCCAGCCCGGCCAGCAGTGCCTGCCTCGCCCCGTGCGCCGAATTGGCCTGCACGAGCACGTAGCCAACTGCTGCCAGGCTCGCCACATTTGCGAGGAGAATGAGAAGGTCCGTCGCGGTGGGCGATGGGTCGTCACGCTTGGCCATCTCTGCTGTCTGATCCGCGTCCCGATGCCTGATGTTCGCCCAGGTCATGAGGCAGAAGGCCAACGCCGCTGCATTCCAGCCCACCACCGGGGCGTAGCCCCATTCGCCGAAAACGCCGGCCACCACGGCGGCGGGTATGCCGGCGGCCAGCATCAACAAGAGCAGACGCCGTTCCCTGGCCGCGTGATCAACCAGAGACGAGGCGGTCGGCTCCGGATTGCTCACGAATGCAGTCAACCAGCGACCGCGGGCGACGGTACGGCGCCGCGCCTGGGGATCTGCACCGCGCCGCGCCTAGTTCGCCCGCCGCACACACGATGAGCCATCGTGTGTGCACTCTCAGTATCGTAGGCGCCCTGTTGTACCCGCAGCCGGTGGCCTGGCGAAGGCGGAGCAAACCATGCGTGGCACGCGCGGCGCCGTATCTAGCCGCGCTTTCGGCGCTCCTCGTCCTACGGAAGGGAGGGCCAATGGTCTGCGTGTCGTCGATGACCCGGACGTTGCGGGTGCTGTTTCTGGTTTCCTCGCACGGCAGCCTCAGCCAGGCTGCGCAAGTCGCCTTGAGCGATCTGGGCCACGAGGTCGAGGTGTGCGTGGTGGACTCGCCGGAATCCATGCAGGACGCCGTGCGCGCCCATGATCCGGAACTGATCGTCTGCCCGATGTTGAAGAAGATGATTCCCGAGACGGTGTGGTCGCGGTACCGGTGCCTGATAGTGCACCCCGGCCCGGCCGGCGATCGCGGCCCGTCCTCGATCGACTGGGCCATTCAGCTTGACGAAGCCGAGTGGGGCGTCACCGTTCTCGAGGCAAACGGCGAGTTCGACGCGGGCCCGGTGTGGGCGACGAGGACGTTCGAGCGTCGATCAACCACGAAGAGCGGTCTGTATCGCCACGAGGTTCGCCGGGCGGCGATCGACGCAGTTGTCGAGGCGGTAACGAAGGTCGCCGGTGGACAAGAAGCTCCGGACGCCGTCGAACTCGGCGTTGCCGTGCACGCGCGTCCGTTGATGCGCCAGGAGACCCGAATGATCGACTGGGCCACCGAGTCGACCGATGTCGTCTTGCGGAAGATTCGCGCCGCAGAGGGCCAGCCCGGTGTGCTGGATTGGATCGGCAACCGCCAGTTCCACCTGTTCGGTACCCATAGAGAGCGAACGCTGCACGGCAGCCCGGGGCAGATCATCGCCCAGCGCAACGGGGCGATCTGCCGCGCCACGATCGACGGCGCTATCTGGATCAGCCACCTCAAGCAACGCCGGACGCCGGCACGGACGTTCCTCAAACTGCCTGCGGCCACCGCCCTCGCACAGTCGGGAGCCCGGATCGATGCCCCGGAAGTCCCGGTGCCCCTTCACGCGTGGCCGGGGACGGGAGCAGAGGACACCTTCCGGGACATCGGCTATCAAGAGGTGGCCGGCGTCGGATACCTGCACTTCGACTTCTACAACGGCGCGATGAGCACCGAACAGTGCCGGCGACTACAGGACGCCTACCGCTACGCGCGCTCCCGCCGCAGCACCAACGTCATTGCGCTGATGGGGGGCCGCGACTTCTTCAGCACGGGCATCCACCTGAACGTCATCGAGGCGGCCAAGGACCCGGGCCGCGAATCATGGCGCAATCTGAACGCGATCAGCGACGTCGTGCATGACATCGTCACCACCGACTCGCACTATGTGATTGCGGCGCTGTCCGGCGACGCCGCCGCCGGTGGAGTCCCTCTGGCGATGGCCGCCGACCGCGTCCTCGCTCGCGAAGGCATCGTGCTCAATCCCTATTACGGCCACATGGGCGGCCTTTACGGGTCGGAGTACTGGACCTATCTGCTGCCGCGACGGCTCGGCGAACGGATGACAATGCAGCTGACGGGCGCACCGTTCATGCCGATCAGCGCTACCCGAGCAGTAGAGATCGGAATGCTCGACGCCGCCTTCGGTGCCACCGCAGAAAGCTTCGTGGCGCGCGTGCGCATCCAGGCCGAGCGACTCGCGCAACACAACAACCTCTCCGATCGACTCGCGTTCAAACGCCGGCAGCGCGCCAACGACGAACGGATCAAACCGTTGGAGGCGTACCGCCGCGAAGAACTAACCCACTCGCACCGCTGCTTCTTCGGTCCGGACCGGCGATACCACCACGCCCGCCGCCGCTTTGCCTACAAGCTGCACGCCGCACCGGACGTGGTTAGCGAGTGAAGAGGACGGACGCCAAGCCGCCGATAGACACCACTGCCGCCGCTGCCGCGATTGCCACGACGAGGCGCGGGGCGGCAGCTGAGCGGCCTTGCTGGACCTTCGCAACCGTAACGCGGTAGCGCCACTGTGCCCGTGCGAGTATCAGACCAGCCGTGACCGCGGCGGGTACGCCGAACAGAAGCAGCCAAAGGTTGCCGAGCGCCGCTCGTCGCACAAGCAGCACCGCGGTCGCTGCGAAGGTGAGGCCGGTTCGCGTCCAGGCCAAGTAGGTCCGCTCGGCTTGCAGCCCGACATCGATGACGCGTTCGGACGGAGGAGTCACTTCCCGCCGCCGTTGGAAAAGATGACGAGGACGAGCGCAAGGCCACCGACGAGCACCAGCCCGATTGCGACGAGCCAGGGAAGCCTGGATGCCGGCAACGGCTGGTTGAGGCGAAGCGCCAATTCGTTGCGCTGCCAGCGCAGGTAGCTCGCCGCGGAGACGATGATCGCGAGGAGAATCAGCGGAATCCCGAGTACGCGGCGTCCGCCGGCGAGCGAGAACTCCGGTACGAATTGAACGACGGCTACGCCACCGGCAACCAGGGCGAGGGCGGTGCGTATCCAGGCTAGGAACGTTCGTTCATTGGCGAGGGTGAACCTGTAGTCGGGATGCTCGCCCACGTCCTCGAGAGAACCCCCACCCGCGAGCCACCGCCACCAACGGTGAGTCCGTGGGGATGACTGCTCCGGCGGTGGGTCGGGGGTACCGCTCATCGGAGCCGCCAGCAGGCCACGATCACATTCTTAACCATGGCGCGCGCGTCGACCGCTCGCACCAAGCGCATTTCGCGGTGTCAGCCGGCAGCCCAGGCAATTCCCTGGTCGCGGTCCGCGAGCGCGAACGTCTTCACCTCGCCGGGTGTCATCCAGCCGAAAACACTCGTCATCTGGTGCACCCAGCCGATGTCGGTGATCACGGCTATGCGCTTCCACGCTCGAAAGTGCTCGACTCCTACCTTGAGGTCCTGCCATAGCGCCCCGGGGGTGATCCCGTGGAATTCGGGCATGACGATCACGAACCGGACCTCGCCGGCCCGGGCGGCCTGCTCCAGCGCCGGGATCACGACGTCGCGATAATCCTCGGCCTGGATCTTCTCCGTGACCTCGAAGCCGAGAACACCCTCAGGCAGATTCTCCAACTGAGTGATCATGGCACTCCCACATCGAATAGCGGCCCGTGACGCTCGTGGGTCTCCTTGCCAACGTTTCCCCGCCGACGGTACTCGACGGGCCCGCGCCCGGCCCCCGGACGCTCGGCTAGCCTCATCTCGTGGCTGACCTGCCGGTGCTCGATGCGGCCGAACAACGTGTGCTCGGAAGCCTGCTGGAGAAGGAGATCACCGTCCCGGCGTCGTACCCCATGACCGTCAACTCGGTGCGTATCGCGTGCAACCAGGCCAGCAGCCGAGAGCCCGTCGTCGACTACGACGAAGACCTGATCCACCGGACGCTGCGAGCGCTCAAGGACAAGGACCTTGTTGCGCTCACCTGGCAGGGCACCGGCAGTCGGACGGTGAAGTACGTCCAGACATTCGCGCAACGACGCGGAATCCCGCCGGACGAGCGAGCACTGCTCACCGTGTTGTTGTTACGCGGGCCCCAACCCGCCGGAGCCCTCAAGACGCGCACCGAGCGGCTGCACCACTTCGCCGACCGGTCCGACGTCGAGGCATGCCTGGCTCGCATGGCAGGCGCCGATCCCGCGACGGTGCGCGAGCTCCCGCGTCAACCCGGTCAGCACGACACTCGTTGGATCCATCTGCTCGGCCCGGTCGAGGTGCCCGAGGCAGCCGCTGCGCCGTTGCCTGTCGACCGCGAGTCGGTGCTCGCGGCCGGGCCCGAGGCGCGCGATGACAAAGTTCGCGCGGCATACGCCCAGGTTGCTGCGTCCTACGCCGAGCAACGCGGCGATGAACTGGACGGTCAGCCGTTCGAATCGTGGTTGCTGCGCCGGATCGTCGACCTGTCGGATGGCGCTCCGGTGATCGAGGTCGGCACCGGTCCAGGGCACATCGCCGCGTTCCTGGCCCGGGTGGGCGCTGACGTAACAGGCCTCGACCTGACACCGGAGATGGTCGACGAGGCCCGCCGCCGCTATCCGGGAGTCAGCTACCAGGTCGGCGATATGCGCCGGCTGATGCGTCCGCCCACCCATGACGGGTGGGGCGCCGTGCTCGCGTGGTACTCACTGAACCACCTCGCCGCGTCCGAACTCCCGGCCGCGATCAGCTCGCTCTCGCGGCCCCTGCGGGCGAACGGCTGGCTCGTGGTCGCCCTCTCCACCGGCTCCGAAGTGCGCACCCTGACGGAGTGGTTCGGTCACGAGATCGACATCGACTTCGTCCTGCACGACCCCGCCGAGGTACTGGCCACTATCGAGCAGGCCGGCCTGGTCGACATCGAGTGGTATCAGCGCGGCCCGCTTGCCGCCCGCGGCGAGATGACCCAGCGCTTGTACGTCCTCGCCCGCATGGCTTAACCATGCCTGGCTAGGTCAGCGGCAGGCCGGCCTCGAGGAAGTCGAGCGCCTTGAGGGTTGATCGGAAGTCGGCGGCCGGCCTCTCGAATATCGACAGGGCGGCGCCGACCACAGCGCCGGCGAAGACCCGTACCTCGAAGTCGTCCGCCGGACGGCCGAGCCGGGAGGCCACCACCTCGGTCAGCATGTCGACGTTGCGCTTGAACTCGTCCATGGCTGCCGCCCGCAGTTCCGGCACCGCGAGCACCAGCTCGTGGCGCTCCTGCTCGCGTTTCCAATCCTCGTCCGACATCTTGGATAGGACGGCTTCGATAGCGGTCCGCACTGCGGCGATCGGGTTCTTCTCGATCGGTTGCTCGCGTAGCGCTGCCAGCAGGAGTGGGTCGGTGTCGTCGACCAGGACCAGGTCTTCCTTGGTCGGGAAGTAGCGGAAGAACGTGCTGGGCGATACGTCGGCGGCCTCGGCGATCTGCTCGATCGTGGTTGCGGCGTAACCCTGCTCGCGGAACAAGCGCA
Organism: Jatrophihabitantaceae bacterium; assembly: GCA_051984825.1. Taxonomy (GTDB): domain Bacteria; phylum Actinomycetota; class Actinomycetes; order Mycobacteriales; family Jatrophihabitantaceae; genus DASXRA01. The sequence continues at coordinate 797 of JBPYES010000460.1, read as the reverse complement.
TGCCGTGTTCACGTAGGGCGGCACGCGTGCGCGCCTTCTTCCGTTCCCGCAGGCCGATGGCCGACGGGTCAGCTGACGAGCTCATTGACCGATTCTGCCTCGGGTACCGCGCGGCGCGCGGGACGTGGAAGAACCGCCACGGCGAGCAGCACGCCGAGCCCGGCCAGCCCCGCCGACGCGAACAGCATCACGTCCATGCCGTGGACGAACGCTCCGCGCACCGATTCGAGCAGCGGCTGCAGTCCGAGCCGTTCGGCGGTGGCCACCCCGGCCGAGACGCTCTCGCGCACCGTCCCGGACGTCGCTGCCGGAAGGTTGCCCGTGTCGAGCCGGGCGTGGTAGCCGGAACTGAGCACGGTGCCGAGCACAGCGACCCCGATCGTGCCGCCCACCTGGCGCAGCGCCTGGATCAGCGCCGAGCCGGCGCCGCTCCGCTCGGCCGACAGCGTGCCGACAGCCGCGCTCATCGCCGTCGGCATCGCCAGCCCCAAGCCGATCCCGAGCACGGTCACCCACGTGGCCGTTACCCCGAACGACGTGTGCACGCCCGTGGTCGCCCCGACTGCGAGCGAGACGGCGAGCAGTGCGAAGCCGGCCGCGATGACCGCCGACGCCCCGACCCGGGCGACCATCCGGTCGGCCAGTCGCGTACCGAGCAGCATCCCGCCGATCATCGGCAGCAGTCGCAGTCCGCTGCCCAAGGCGTCAGTGCCCTGCACGGCCTGGAAGAACTGCGGCATGGCGAAGATCAGCCCGAACAGGGCGAAGTTGACCAGCGTCGACAGCACGGTGCCCCA
>JBPYES010000459.1:0-3607 GCA_051984825.1 Jatrophihabitantaceae bacterium | reverse complement strand
CCCCAAGTCGGCAACCTCGCGATCCAACAGGAGGAGGGCACCGCGCTCGCTCCACCGCAGCCGCTGTTCTCGCTCGTCGCCATGACCGAGGGCCAGCTCGGCAGCATCATCGCGTCAGCGATGTATGCCGCGTCAGGTGGCCGCCGCCGGGTCGTCACGGTGTTGGCGCACGTCGTCGTCGATGCGGCCGACCCGGCGATGGCGCACCCGACGAAACCGATCGGACCGTTCCTCGACGAGGTGGAAGCAAAGCGCCTGGCGCACACCAAGGGCTGGCACGTCGAATCCGACTCCGGACGGGGCTATCGCCGGGTGGTCCCCTCGCCGCAGCCGCAGAGCATCGTCGAGGTCGATGCCATCGCATGCCTGCTCGACGCAGGGCACGTCGTGGTGACGGCCGGCGGCGGTGGGATCCCGGTCGTCCGTGACGACGCCGGGCGGCTCACCGGCGTGAACGCCGTCATCGACAAGGACTACGCAGCTGCGACGCTCGCGCTGGCGGTCGGCGCGCAGGCACTCGTGCTCGTGACGGCGGTCGAGGCGGTGCATCTCGACTACGGCAGCGCGAGCCAGCGACGACTCGCGCAGATCGATGTCACGCAGGCCGAGGCTTACCTCGCCGCCGGCCAGTTCCCCGACGGCAGCATGGGTCCGAAGGTCCGCGCGGCCACGCGATTCCTGCGCAACGGCGGCGAGATCGCCGTCATCACCAACCCGGCGCTCGCCGCTGCCTCGCTGCGGGGCGCCGATCCCGAGAACGTGTCGCTCGGCACGCGCATCGTCAACCTCGGACCGCGATGACCAGCCTGACGCGCCTGTTCCCTGACACGTACGTCGACTCCGTGGCGCAGCTTCGCGCAGCGCGAGCGATGCAGGACGTGCCGGGCGTGCAGTGGGCCAGTGCCGTGATGGCAACCCCGGCGAATGTCGAGGCACTGCCGGACGAAGGCGTCGATGCCGGTGAGTTGCACGAAGCCGGCGCCAACGACTTCTGCCTCGCCGTCCGCGCAGACGACGAGCGCTCCGCCGAGCAAGCGATCGAGGCCGGCGTGGGCGCCGTATTCGCCTCGCGCGAAAGCAGTGACGCCCCGGCTGAGCGGCCCAGCCGGTCCGTGCGGCAGGCCGTCGCCGCGCAGCCTGGCTCGACGGTCGCCGTGATCTCGGTGCCCGGCCAGTACGCCGCCCTGGCAGCGTTCCAGGCGCTCGGCGCCGGCCTGCACGTCCTGCTGTTCAGTGACAACGTGCCGGTGGACGAAGAGGTCGCGCTGAAGTCGTACGCGCGATCGCGAGGACTACTGCTCATGGGGCCGGGAGCCGGGACCGCGATGCTGGGCGGCACCGCGCTCGGATTCGCGAACGTGGTTGCCCGGGGACGGGTCGGGGTGGTGGCGGCGGCCGGAACCGGCGCCCAGGAGGCGATGTGTCTGCTCGACCGCTGGGGCGTCGGCGTCAGTCACGTCATCGGCCTCGGCGGGCGAGACCTCAGCGAGCAGGTGGGCGGGCGCATGGCGCTGCCCGCGGTCGCCGCATTGCGCGACGATCCGGACACCGACGCGATCCTCCTTGTCTCCAAGCCGCCCTCTCCCGACGTGGCACGGACGGTACTGGACGCGGCCGGGGGGATGCCGATGGTCGCGGCGCTGATCGGGCTCGATGCGGCCGACTTCCCCGTCGCTGCCGACGTGACGATCGCTCGCACACTCGAGGCCGGCGTCGCGGCAACCCTTGCCGCCCTGGGGCTTCCCGCTCCGGACACCACGACGTTGCTCGGCCCGAGCATCGAGCAGGCGCGAACCCGGGTCGCACCCGCACGCACAGCCGTGCGCGGGCTCTTCTCCGGCGGGACCTTGTGCTACGAGTCCCTCGTGATCCTGAGCGATGTGCTGGGCGCGGTGTACTCGAACACGCCGATCAATCCCGCGTGGAGCCTGCCCGCACCACCGGGCAGCCACCAATGTCTCGACCTCGGCGAGGAGGAGTTCACGACAGGACGTCCGCATCCGATGATCGACGCCGAGGCTCGAATCGACGTGCTGCGCCGGCATGCCGCCGACGAGCAGGTTGCCTGCCTGATCCTCGACGTCGTGCTCGGCTACGGCGCGCACCCGGACCCGGCCTCGGTGCTCGCTGCGGTGTGCGCAGAGCTCATGTCCGACGGCGGGCCGCAGGTCGTGGCCTACGTCCTGGGCACCGAGCAGGGTCCGCAGCGCCTGACGGTGCAGCGCAGCGCTTTTGTCCAGGCCGGCTGCGTCGTCACCGAGACGGCGGCCCGCGCCTCGCTGGCCGCGGCCGCCGTCGCCACGGGCAACCCCGAACTGGTGAAGGCGCGGTTGTGAGTCCGCGCGTCGCATTGGTCACGTACTCGACCAAGCCACGCGGCGGTGTGGTGCATACCTTGTCGCTCGCCGAGGCGCTCAGCGCGCGCGGACTATCGGTGCCGGTGATCGCACTCGGCGACCGGTTCTTCCGGGACGTGCAGGCGCCGTACCACCTCGTACCGGCACCGGAGCGTGCCGACACGCTGGAACAGCGGGTGGCCGACTCGGTCGACGCACTCGAGCGCGGGCTGGCCGAGTTTGCCGACGACTTCGACATCCTGCACACGCAGGACTGCATCTCCGCCCGGGCGGCCGTGCGGATCCGTGACGCCGGTGCGCCGATCACCGTTGTGCGCACCGTCCACCACGTGGACGACTTCACCACCCAGGCGCTCATCGACTGTCAGCGCCAGTCGATCATCGAACCCGACCGGCTGATCGTGCCGAGCCAGGACTGGCGCCGGCGGCTCCGTGACGAATTCGGCGTCGACGCCGAGGTCGTCTACAACGGCGTCGACGCGACGCGCTTCGGCCCCATCGAGCCGGCCCGGCGAGAGGCGCTGCGCCGCGCGTCGGGCCTCGCCGACCGGTTCGTGTTCCTGTCGGTGGGCGGTGTCGAGCCCCGCAAGGGCACCGTGTACCTCTTCGAGGCGCTGGCCGCACTCGTCGCCGACCGCCACCTCCACCCGCCACCAGCACTTGTCATCGCCGGCGGGCACTCGTTCCAGGACTACCAGGAGTACCACGACAAAGCGCTGGCGATGCTGGACGAACTCGGGCTCGAACTGGGCCGGGACGTGATCCAACTCGGCACGGTCTCGGACCGCGACTTGCACGACTGGTACCGCAGCGCCGACGCGCTGGCGTTCCCGTCGATCAAGGAAGGGTGGGGCTTGGCTGTGCTCGAGGCGATGAGCGCCGACCTGCCGGTGGTCGCGAGCGACATCGCCGTGTTCCAGGAGTACCTCACGGACGGGACGAACGCCGTCCTCACCGCGGTGGGCGATCCCGGGTCTCTGGCCGCAGGCCTGCGCGCGGTGATGACCGACGCAGGCTTGCGGCAACGCCTCGTCGCAGGCGGGCGGCTCGTCGTGCCCCGATTCACGTGGGGCCGTGCAGCCCGCGAGCATGCTCGGATCTACGAGGCGATCAGAGCGTCCAGGTCTGCATGATCAGCGCGTTCTGGCGGCGAGCCGTCAGCACCGAGTCCAGCACATCGAGCGGGTTGATCGGCTTCACGCCCTCCATCATGTCGATCTCGCGCATGCCGTACAGCGCGGCCGCGGAGA
>JBPYES010000458.1:0-4808 GCA_051984825.1 Jatrophihabitantaceae bacterium | reverse complement strand
GACTGAATTAATCCCGCCTGCGCGACGCCCGATCCGGACCGCTCGCTCCGCTCGGGCCCGTCTCGCGCGCCGCTCCTCGCTGTCGCTCGGGCCGCGTGGCGGCGGCGGGGCTCTTCGCGCGAGCGCTCATCGCGTCAATGGTTGCGTTTCTTGGGGTCACCTTCCGGCATCTCCCTTTCGGTCGTTGGCTTTGGTCGCCTTCCGCTTTGGGTTGTCGCGCCCATGGATAGGCTGCCGGGTCATGGGTGAGTTCGTCAGCGTCGAGGTCGAGGGCGGCGTGGCCACGATCCGGCTGCACCGGCCGCCGATGAATGCCATCAGCCGCCAGGTGCAGGAGGAGTTGCGCGATGCCGCGCGGCAGGTGGGCGCCGATGACGCGGTGCGCGCTGTCGTGCTGTACGGGGGCGAGAAGGTGTTCGCCGCCGGGGCGGACGTCAAGGAGTTCGCTCCCATGACGCACGCGCAGATGCTGCGCGACGCGGACCGGATCAGCTCTTCGATCGACGCGGTGGCGCGCATCCCCAAACCGGTGATCGCCGCAGTGACCGGCTACGCCCTGGGGGGTGGCTGCGAGCTCGCGCTGGCCGCAGACTTCCGAGTGAGCGCTGAAGACGCGAGGTGGGGGCAGCCCGAGGTGTTGCTCGGCATCATCCCGGGCATGGGCGGCACGCAGCGGCTGCCGCGGCTGGTCGGTCCGGCACGGGCGAAAGAGCTGATCTATAGCGGCCGGATGATCGACGCCGGCGAGGCATTGGGAATCGGGCTGGCCGATATCGTCGTCCCTGCAGAAGATGTCTACAGCACAGCTGTGGAGATGGCGACCGCGTTCGCGAAGGGTCCGGCGCTCGCGCTTCAGGCCGCGAAGGCTGCGATCGACGGCGGCCTCGACACCGACCTCGACAGCGGCCTGCGCCTCGAGTCGCACCTGTTCGCGTCAGTGTTCGCGACGGCCGACCGCGACACCGGCATCCGGTCGTTCCTCGAGAACGGCCCGGGCAAGGCCGAGTTCGCGTGACCGCCTCTGCGGAACAGGTTGAGGCCGCCTGGCACGATCCCAAGCTCGCCAATGTGCTGTATCACGACTGGGAAGCTGCCAGCTACGACGAGAAGTGGTCGATCTCGTTCGACCAGCGGTGCATCGACTATGCCCGCGACCGGTTCGCCAACATCGCCGGGACGTCCGGGTGGCCGTACGGGAACGTGCTCGAAGTCGGCTGCGGCACGGGGTTCTTCTTGCTCAACCTGAAGCTTGCCGGCGTGATCGACCACGGACACGTGACCGATCTCAGCCCGGGCATGGTCGAGGCCGCGCAAGGCAATGCCCGCAAGCTGGGCTTCGAGGTCACGGGACGCGTGGCCGATGCCGAGCGGATCCCATACGACGACGCGACGTTCGATCTCGTCGTCGGCCACGCGGTGCTGCATCACATACCCGACGTCGAGCAGACATTCCGCGAAGTGCTGCGGGTGCTCAAACCCGGCGGGCGCTTCGTCTTCGCCGGCGAGCCCACCAAGTGGGGCGACTACGTGGCGCGCCGCCTTTCGCGCGCGACCTGGTGGCTGACGACGCGCCTTGCTCCGGCCGGGTGGCGCCGCCCGCAGGCCGAACTCGACGAGTCGTCGCGCGCCGCGGCGCTCGAGGCGGTGGTCGACCTGCACACGTTCGTCCCCTCCGTACTCGAGGGCATGGCGATCAGGGCAGGCGCGGAGCACGTCGAGACGAAGTGCGAGGAGCTGACCGCCGCGTGGTTCGGCTGGCCGGTCCGGACGTTCGAGGCGGCGGTTCCGCGCGACAAGCTCGGTTGGGCGTGGGCCAACTTCGCGATGCGGACGTGGCAACGACTGTCCACTGTGGACAGAGCGCTGAGCTTCGTCGTGCCGCAGGACCTCTACTACAACGTCGAGATCACCGGATGCAAACCCTCCTAATCGACCTGGACGGGACGCTGTCCGACTCGGCACCGGGCATCCTGGCATCGCTTCGGCGCGCGTTCGCCGATGTCGGCGTTCCGGAGCCGGACGAGGCGACGATGCGCTCGCTGCTCGGTCCGCCGTTCTACGAGTCGCTGCCGCCGTTGTTCGGCGCCGACCGCGTCCCGGCGATCATCGAGGCGTACCGCTCCTACTACGACACCGCGATGTTCGACACCCGCGTCTACAACGGGATGGTCGATGTGCTGGCCGACCTGCAGAACCGCGAGGTCACGCTCGCCGTCGCGACCAGCAAGCCCGAGGCCTACGCCGTTCCGATCGTCGAACACCTCGGGATTGCCGGCTACTTCCGGACGATCGGCGGTGATGCACTGGACGGTTCGCGCGACACCAAGGCCAAGGTGATCGCGTCGGTGCTGGAGCGCCTCGGATCACCCGATCCGGCCGGCGTGCTCATGCTTGGCGACCGCTCGCACGACGTCGACGGCGCGCGGGCGCATGGCATCGACTGCCTCGGGGCTGGGTGGGGCTACGGGCGGCCCGGTGAACTGGCCGACGCGGTCGAGGTATTCGCCACGCCCTACACGCTGCTGGCCGCCCACGAGCGGATCTTCGGCGGGCGCAGTGCCGCGACGGCCTGAGCGCACTCGCTTCATTACGGTCGCATCGCTGCGCTGGGTGCTTCGCCACCGCGCCTATACGCCGTGGTACCTCGTGCGATATTGGCGGTTCTTCCGGTTCAAGCTCGCCAATCCGCACGTGATCACTCGCGGCTTCGTGTTCCTGGATCATGGAGCCACGCTGTACGCCCGCCGCGGGCTGGGCCGGCTCGTCCTGGGCCCCTGGCTACACATCGGCACCGACACCGCGATCCGCTGCCACGAGGGAACACTGCGCATCGGCGACAAGTGCATTTTCGGACGGCGTGCCTCGATCAACTGCTACCTGGACATCGAGATCGGAAGTGCCGTGCTGGTCGCTGACGACGTGTACGTCTCGGATTTCGACCACCGCACGGACGACATCACCCGCCCCATCAAGGATCAGGGCATCGTCAAATCGCGAGTGCGCGTCGGCGATGACGTGTGGCTCGGCACGAAGGTCACAGTGACTCGTGGGGTGCGCATCGGCCGGGGCGCAATCGTCGGCGCGAACGCCGTGGTGACGCGTGATGTCCCCGACTACGGCGTGGCGGTCGGCGTGCCGGCGCGGGTGATCCGGACCCGCTCGTCCTCATAGCCTGCGTACAGCGCAGCTGTACGTTTCGCGACCGCCATCCAGCCTCGCATCGGACTCGATGGCACCGTCCGCGCCAGTCCGACTCGCCGGGAATGCGTTGACACCCCACTGGTCCAGGCATCTAATCGCCTACAGGATTAGTCACTCCGGGGGAGGACAAGATGCCGCATACAAAAGGAGCCGCTGGTCGAGGTATGGGTGCGACCAACGGCACACTGCGGAAAGAAATCAAGCAGGATATCCTCGACAATCTGAAAGTTACCGACATCTCACGCACGTCCAATGACATCAGCAAAGGGCGGTCGGCAAACTTCCACACCGACTCGGTGGAGTTGAGCAACGGCAGCTTCAAGGTCGAGATCCAGTTCAGATCGGGCACGAAAAAGACCGTCGCCGTTGCCGAGGTGGCCAAGGGCTCGAGCGACGCGAGCCTGCGCGCCGGATTGTTCGAAAGCTTGAAGGACGGCCACAAATACATGGTGAGCTGACCTGCTAAATAAGGCGGCAGCAGTCCGCGAGCTCGCGCGAGAGCGCGTCGACATGCCGGCCGAGACCTCCGACGATCAGCGGCGGGTACTCCCATGACAGCATCAGTACGCGCACGTCGCGAGATGCTGGCACGCGGTGTCACAGGAGGTGGTCGTGGGATCGTTCGTGATGCGGTACCGCGGGGTCATCGCGGTGGTGCTGCTGCTCGCGGCGGTGCTGCTCGGTGGCCTCTACCGTGTTGCGGACGGCCTTGAGAAGCATTCGTACAACGCCGGCGCGGTGCCGCCCGACCGGGTCACGCTCACCCAGGGTCGCACGTACCAGATCTCGGTGCCGGGCGGCCGCAAAGCGCTGGCCAAGCGTGGGATCTCGACCCATGCGGCGCAATGCTCGGCGACGGTGCCGTCGGGCGACAGCCAGAATCTCAGCGTGACACCGCTGTCCAACGACGTCCGGCCCACGAACACGATCGCGACGTTCGTCGCTCCGTTGAGTGGCTCGGTGCATATCGACTGTGGGCCGTGGGGCGCCGTGTATGTCGACGATGCCGACAACGCGGGGTGGGACTATGCCGGGCTGTTCCTGGTGCTAACCGCGATTTGCCTGACGCTCGCCGTGGCGCTCGGGCTGTCCGCGCTATACGCGCGCCACGGCGACGAGGTCCAACGCGGTGTCAGCGTCGGCGCCGGTGATCACGAAGTCGGACACGGTGACGGCGGCGACTCGCTGAGCTAGATCGGTGCTCCAGTCATCCGGCGGCGCGGCCAGCTGCGCCGCGACGAATGCACCGTGCTGCGGCAACCGCCGACCGGCGCACACCCCGAAGACATCGACGTGCGCGAACCCGCATACATCCAGCAGCTCGGACAGCTCGGCCGCGGTGAACTCGTGGCTGTGGAACGGGTTGCCCGGCGCGGTTCCGCCGGGGGAGAACGTGAGCCGGTTGGGCGTCGTGACGACCAGGATGCCGCCCCGACGAAGCACCCGCCGGCATTGTGCGAGCAACCGCTCCGGAGTCCACATGTGCTCGATCACCTGAAGGGCGGCGACCACGTCGAATGTTGCGTCGCCGACCGGCAACGCCACGACGTTGGCCTGAACGAACATCGGGCCGCTGTACCGCGCCGCGGCATGTCGCACCGCCGCCG
>JBPYES010000457.1:0-11390 GCA_051984825.1 Jatrophihabitantaceae bacterium | reverse complement strand
CGTACCTGCAGACAGGTGACATCACCCCGCTCGCACAGAACTACGCCGCGCTGCAGAGCAAGCTCCCGGACAAGTGGTACGACCCGACCACCGGGCTGATCCACAAGACGACGGGATCCGACGGCTCCAACAGCCGCACCGACGACGACATCGTCGACTGGCCGGCCTCCGACCGCGACGGCTACGTATTCACGTCCTACAACACCGTGATCAACGCGATCGGCTACCGCAGCTACGCAGACATGGCCGTCATTGCGAACGCGCTCGGTCATCCGAGCGACGCCGCGACGTACACCGCCAAGGCCGATTCCATCGACGCCGCAGTCAACAACCTGATGTGGGACGCAGGCACAGGCACCTACCGGGACGGGTTGCAGAACAGCACGATGGCGCCGATCAGCCATGACGCCATCCAGGCCGGCGTCTTCGCCGTTGCCTTCGGGCTGGCCACCCCGGAGCGCGCTGCGCAGGTCGCGAGCTACATCGACAGCCGCGGCATGGTCTGCAGCGTCTACTGCGCGGCCTTCCTGATCCAGGCGGCTTACCTTGGCGATCGCCCCGATGTGGCCTCCGGCTTGTTGTCGTCGACCTCGGCCAACAGCTGGATGAACATGATCGCGCAAGGCGCGGGGGCCACGATGGAGGCCTGGACGACGACGGAGAAGCCCAACCTCACGTATTCGCATCCGTGGGCGGCGTCCCCGGCATTCAACATTCCGCAGGGGATGTTCGGCATCAACCCGACCACGCCCGGGTACGACACCTTCGACATCAAACCGCAGCCCGGGACGATCGGGTGGGCGCACATCACCTCGCCCAGCGTCAAGGGCACGATCGGTGCCGCGTTCGACACCGTCAGCTCGCATACCGATGTGGGCGCCTACGTGCCCGCCAACTCGGTCGCGCGGGTGTTCGTGCCCGACGATGTGGCAGACGGGCCCGCCGCCATCTACCAGGACGGCTCGCTCATCACGGGGCACGTCACGAACGGCTACTTCGAGGCCGGCGACGTGCCGCCCGGCTGTCACGTCTTCTCCAGCGAGCCTGGATCAGCTCCTGGGCAGGACCCCAAGCTGACCGGCGTCTGCCCCAACCCGTACAGCTATCCTGCGGCCGGCGAGCAGCTGGGCCACCTCAAGGCGTACGTCGCGAGCTTGCCGGTGACACCTGGCATCCGTAATGCGCTCACGGTCAAGCTCGACAACGCCGCGGCGTTCTACGACAACCAGCAGAACAAGCAGGGCGTCAGCATGCTCGACGCCTTCATCAACCAGGTTGGCAGTCTGCGCAGCGATGGAATGCTGACCACCGATCAGGCCGGGAACCTCACCGGCGCTGCCGGCACGGTTATCGACACGCACCCCACCTCATGATCGGCTGAGGCGCACCGTGTCGGCAGCACGTTCCCAGGTCCGGTCGTCGCCAGCCGGCCGGTACTGGATCGGCGGCTGACTGGACCGTATCAAGGCGCGGCCGTGCGCGAGTGAGCCCTCGAGGATGCCGAGGGCTCGCGCCTGGAAAACGGCGTTGCCCCACGAGGCGGCCTCGCTGGGTCCGGCGAGGACGGGCAGCTGGCAGGCATCGGCGACGAGCTGGCAGAACAGCGTGTTCGACACCCCGCCGCCGACGACGTGGACGACGTCCACGCGATGGTTGGAAAGCCGGATCGCGTCGCGGATCGCCTGTCTGACAGCCAGGGCCATGCTGTCGAGGACGCACCGGGTGATGTCGGCGGGGTTCGACAGGGTGATGCCGCTGGCGCGCAGGCACGCTTCCACGATGCGGCGGGGCATGTCGCCGGGCGCGAGAAAGCCTGGGTCCTGCACGTCGATGACCGCGCGCGCCGCGGGTAGCCGTGCCGCTGCGTCCGTCAATGCGGCGATGTCGACGTCGGTGCCGGCGGCTTGCCAGTCTCGGATGCACTCCTGCAGCAGCCAGAATCCCGTGACGTTGCGGAGGAAGCGGATCGTGCCGTCGGCGCCGAGTTCGTTGGTGAAGTTCGCCTCCGCGGCAGCTGGCGTGATGATCGGCTCGGCGAGCTCGACGCCGGCAAGCGCCCAGGTGCCGGTGCAGACGTACGCGAAGTGCGCCGTCTCTGCCGGGACGCCTGCAACGGCAGCGGCGGTGTCGTGGGACGGCACCGCGATGACGTGAGGCGCGGCGGCGAGCCCCGCGTCTGACTGCGCTTCGGGCATCAGCTTGCCGATCACCGTGCCGGGTTCACGGAGCGCGGGGAACAGGTTGATCGGTGCGTCGATGCGGCTGGCGAAGCTGCCGGCCCAGTTGCGAGTACGTGCGTCAATCAGCCCGGTTGTCGATGCGTTCGTCAGCTCAGTGCCAAGGGTGCCGGAAAGCCAATAGCTGACCAGGTCGGGGATGAGCAACGCGTGTCGGGCCGCGGCGAACTGCGCCGAAGTGCGTTCGGCCAGCAGCTGGAAGATCGTGTTGAACGGCTGCAACTGGATACCGGTCGCGGCATATATCTGGCGGGCGCCGACGCGATCGAGCAGATCGGCGACGACCGGGGCCGTTCGCGCGTCGCGGTAGTGCACCGGGTTGCCGAGCAGGTGGCCGTCTGCGTCGAGCAGTCCATAGTCCACAGCCCAGCTGTCGACACCAACGGCGTCCAGCGCCGCGTGCTCGTGGCCTGCTTTGCGCAACCCGGAGAGGATACCGCCGTACAGCGAAAGGATGTCCCAGCGCAGCACCCCGCTGACGCGCACCGGGCTGTTAGGGAAACGGTGCACCTCGTGCAGGCTGGCGCGGTCGCCGTCGATGGTTGCCACCGCTACCCGTCCGGACGACGCTCCGAGGTCAACTGCCGCAACGGTGCAGCGAGGTGCGCCCACGTCGCTCTCCTTGCGCCATGAAACCTTTCAGCCACAGGACGCTAACGCGAGCGCGACTCGCAGGTCAAGAAGGCGGGCGCTACGCGACGCCGACGCGTGATGCCGCGGCGCGACGAGCGGCCTTGCCGACGAGCAGATCGCTGGAGGCCCGCACAACGAGTTCCGGCTCGAAGACGACCTGCCGGTGGTGATGCGTCGCCGCGCGTTCGACCTCGTCGATCAGGAGTTCGGTGGCCGCCCGGCCGAGCTGGCTGCGAGGTTGGCGAACAGAGGTCAGGGGAACCGCGGCCGCGTCCGCGAACTCGATGTCGTCGTAGCCCACGATGGCCAGCTCACCCGGGACGGCGATCCGCCGCCGGGTCATTTCCTGCAGCACGCCGAGTGCGACGAGATCGTTGGCGCACAACACCGCGGTGGGCCGCCGCCGGGCCGCAGCATTCGCGATGCGCGGGCCCGCGGCACGACCGCCGGCCACGTTCATCGCGTCGATCTCGATGAGGCTGATCCGGTCTGCGTCCTTACCGGCCGCGCGGAACGCCGAGCGGGCGCCTTCCAGGCGATCGGCAACCTGCTTGATCGCCATGGGGCCGCCGACAAATGCAATGCGCTCATGCCCCTGCTCGAGCAGGTGCCGGGCGGCGAGCTGGCCACCAACGACGTCGTCGACCGAAACCGAGCACTGTTGCGGAGTGGCGCCCCGGTCGACGAGTACCACGGGGGTGCCCCGGCGCCTGATCTCTTCCATCTGACGGGTGACCGTAAGGACGGGCGTGAGCAGGATGCCGTAAGAGCGGTGCTCTTCGAGGAGGCTGACGTAATGCTTCTCCCGCTCAGTGTCTTCAGCGCTGTTGCACAGGAGGATGGAGAGGCCCTGGTCGGCGGCTGCCTCTTCGACACCGGCCGCAATGTCGGTGAAGAACGGGTTTGCGACATCGAGGACGACCAGTCCGATGCTCTTACTGCGCCCGGCCCGCAACTGTCGCGCCGCCTCGTTGCGAACGAATCCGAGCTCGCTGATCGCTCGCTGCACGCGCTTGCGGGTGGCGACTGCGACCCGTTCGGGATGGTTTAGGACGTTAGATACGGTGCCCAGCGAGACGCCGGCACGTTCGGCGACGTCGGTCACGCTGACTGACCGCTTCACGTTCGCCCTCCTCGTCCGTGGGCCATGCATCAAAACGTGCCAACCGTGTTTGGCACGTTAGCAGATCATCATTGGCGTCCCACCGGATTCCATGGCCAGTCTAGGTTCTGAGGAAGTAACAACACGGAAACTTCCCCTTGACCAGGTCGTAGCCGAGGAATAACCTCACCCTCCATCGATGAAAGGTTTCATCGTCAGGAGGCACCGTGTCCGATGCGACCACGGCTGGTAGCGCCGGGCCGGTGCTGGGGCTCTCCCACGTCACCAAGGCGTTCGGCAGTGTCGTGGCGCTGCGTGACGTATCCATCGCCCTGCTCCCGGGCCAGGTGCACGCGGTTGCCGGGGAGAACGGCGCGGGCAAGTCGACGTTGATCAAGACCCTGGCCGGAGTCCACCGTCCCGACACCGGGACGGTGCTCGTGAACGGTGAGCCGGCGGTGTTCCACGGCCCGGCCGACGCTCGTGACGCGGGTATCGCAGTGATCTACCAGGAACCGACGCTGTTCCCCGATCTGTCGGTAGCGGAGAACATCTTCATGGGCCGGCAGCCGCGCGGTCGTGCCGGTGCGATCGATCATCGCGGCATCGACGCTGCGACCGCCGTGCTGTTCGACCGGCTCGGCGTCGGCCTTGCGCCCGGCGACATCGCACGCGGGTTGTCCATCGCCGACCAGCAGATGGTCGAGATCGCGAAGGCGTTGTCGTTCAACGCCCGGGTCCTGATCATGGACGAGCCGACGGCCGCACTTACCGGTTCCGAGGTCGAGCGGCTGTTCGGTGTCGTGCGAACGCTGCGTGACCAGGGCGCGGCCGTGCTGTTCATCTCGCACCGGCTCGAGGAGATCTTCGCGATCTCCGACGTGGTCACCACGCTGCGTGACGGCCGTTGGATCGCGACGGACCCGGTGTCCGCGCTCGACGACGACAAGCTCATCCGCCGGATGGTGGGCCGCGATCTCGACGAACTGTTCCCGAAGCAGGACACCACCCCTGGCACGGTGGCGCTGTCGGTACAGCGGCTGACCCGCGAGGGAGTCTTCACCGACATCTCCTTCGACGTGCGGCGCGGCGAGATCGTCGGCGTGGCCGGACTGGTCGGCGCGGGGCGCTCGGAGATTGCCCGGGCCATCTTCGGCATCGACCGGTGGGACGCCGGCACCGTCGTGGTCGACGGGCGGCAGCTCCACAAGGGCTCGCCGACGTCGGCGATGCGGGCCGGCATCGCACTGGTCCCCGAGGATCGCCGGCAGCAGGGCTTGATCCTTGACATGTCGATCGAGCGCAACATTGACCTGCCCGGCCTCAAGGCGCTGAGCACGCTCGGGTTGATGAACCGCATCGCAGAGCGCCGGCGTGCGCGCGACTGGGCGACCCGCTTGCGGTTGCGGTATCGCCGGTTGACCGATCCGGTGTCCACACTGTCGGGCGGCAACCAGCAGAAGGTCGTCCTCGCCAAGTGGCTGGCCATCAAGCCTCAAGTGCTCATCGTCGACGAGCCCACCCGCGGCATCGATGTCGGCACCAAGGCCGAGGTGCACCGGCTGCTCTCCCAGTTGGCCGCGGAGGGAATCGCGGTGCTGATGATCTCCTCGGAACTGCCGGAGATCCTCGGGATGGCGGACCGCGTGCTCGTCATCCACGAGGGCCGCCTGGCCGCGGAGTTCCCGCGCGCGGACGCCACCGAGGAGCGCATCGTCGCGGCCGCGACCGGCCGACGGGCGGCAGCCGCATGAGCAAAGCGCCCAGCCGGAAGGAGCAGCGTCGGTGACGTTGACCGAGGCGCCGCAACGGGTGCGCGTCCGTGAGAGCGAAACCCATCGCCTCATGGACACGCTCCTGCGCTTCCGCGAGCTGGCACTGGTGGTGGTGCTGATTGCGCTGATCGTCGCCACCACGATCGACAATCCTCGCTTCCTGTCCCAGCAGGGAATCCGGGACCTGCTGCTGAACGCGACGATCCTGATGCTGGTGGCCACCGGTCAGGCGGTGGTGGTCCTGAGCCGCAAGGTCGACCTGTCCGTCGGGTCGGTGCTCGGCATCAGCGCTTTCGCCACCGGCGACATCCTGCAAGGGCACGGCAATCCAGTGGTCGCGATCATCGCGGCTGTCGCGCTGGGTGCCGGATTCGGCCTGCTCAACGGGCTGATCGTGAGCGTCGGTCAGGTTCCCGCGCTGGTGGTCACCCTCGGCACGCTCTACATCATCCGTGGGCTGGACTCGATGTGGGTGGGCTCGCGGGAGATCGTCGCGTCGCAGCTGCCGTCCGGCTTCGTCTCGTTCGGCCATGACGGCATCGGCCCCATCCCCTACCTGTTCCTGATCGCGCTGGCGCTGTTGATCGTCGTGGGCTTGTTCTTGCGGAACTACCGCACCGGCCGGGAGTACTACGCGATGGGTTCGAATCCTGAGGCGGCCCGGCTGGCCGGTGTACCGGTCGGCCGGCGCGTCGTCCAGGTGTACGTGCTCTGTGGCGCGTTCGCCGGGCTGGCGGGCGCCTTCTACATGGCCCGCTTCGGCAACGTCGACAGTGGCACGGGCAGCGGCTTCGAGCTCACCGTCGTCAGCGCCGTCGTAGTCGGCGGGGTGGCATTCACCGGCGGCTCGGGCAGTGTCTACGGCGCCGCGCTGGGAGCCTTGCTGATCACCACGATCGGCAGCGCATTGCCGTCGTTGGGTGTCAGCTCGGTGTGGCAGAACGCCATCGTCGGCTTCCTGCTGCTGGCGGCCATTGCCATCGACCGGGTGGTCGCGATGCGAGTGGCCCGCGTCCTGGAGAGGCGGCGGGCGCGACATGGCTGACGCTCCCCTGGAACGCCGGTCCATCACCGACTACGTGCGCTGGGATGTCACGGTAGGCGTGCTGCTGGTGGTGCTGTTTGCGGTCTCGTACGTGTCGGTGAGCCATTTCAGCAACTCACTGAACATCGCCTTCCTGATCGGTAACACGCTCCCCATCGCGTTCATCGCACTGCCGATGTGCATGCTCGTCGTCTCTGGCGAGATCGACCTGTCGGTCGGCTCGATGGTGGGGCTGTCCAGCGCGATCATGGGCGCACTCTGGAACGACGGCTGGTCGATCGAGACGATCATCCCGTTCTGTTTGCTCGTGGGCGTCGCGGGCGGACTGTTCAACGGCCTGCTGGTCACCCGTCTCGGCCTGCCGTCGCTCGCGGTCACCATCGGCACCCTTGCGGCCTATCGCGGCCTCGCGCAGATCATTCTGGGCGCCAACGCGGTAACCGACTTCCCGCAGCAGTACCTCGATTTCGGCTCCGGCCGCTTCGGCACCAGCCCGATCCCGAAGGCGACGGTGGCGTACCTCATCCTGCTGGTGCTGGCCGTGATCGCGATGCACGCCAGCCGCTTCGGCCGGTCGCTGTTCGCGATCGGAGCGAACCGGCAGGTCGCGTTCTTCTCCGGGCTCCGGGTCAATCGCTACAAGCTGATCGTGTTCGTGCTGACCGGGCTGATCTCGGCGGCCACGGGGGTGTTCTGGACTCTGCACTACGCCAGTGCCCGCTACGACAACGCAACCGGCCTGGAGCTGTCCGTCGTGGCCGCCGTGCTCCTCGGTGGCGTCGACTTCGACGGCGGTAAGGGGACGATCGGTGGCGTCGTGGCCGGCGTCTTCTTGCTGGGCACGCTGCAGAACGTCATGAGCCTGCTCGACGTCTCCTCGACGTCGCAGACGATCGTCACCGGCGGACTGCTCGTCTTGTCGGTGCTTGCTCCGCGAGCGGGACGGCAGATCGCCACCGCTCGGGCTCGACGTCGCCAGGCCCGCCGTCCCCCGGACGGCGACAGGGTCCGGCTCGGTACCGCCAGCGCCCCACCCGTTCCTTCCTGAAAGGTGTCAGCAATGTCCGCAACACAGGTGCTACGGGGACGCTTCGTCCTCGCCAGCTCTGCCGTCATCGCTGTGGCGCTCGCGCTCACCGCATGCGGTAGTACCACCAAGAAGTCCGTCGAGTCCCAGGCCACTGCCGCGGCGTCAAGCGCTGCCGAAAGCGCTACGTCGGCCGCCGGCTCGTCGGCCGCGACGAAGACGGGCCTGACCGTGGCGTTCCTGCCCAAGCAGACCAACAACCCGTACTTCACGACGTCCGACACGGGCGGCAAGAAGGCGCTGGAGGCAATGGGCGAGAAGTACAAGGAGGTCGGCACGAACAGTGCTACCGACACCGCCGGCCAAGTCTCCTATGTGAACACCCTGACCCAGCAGGGTGTAAGCGCGATCGCGGTCTCCGCACAGGACCCGGGCGCGCTGTGCACCGCGCTCAAGCAGGCGATGAGCAACCACATCGCGGTGATCACCTACGACTCGGACACCAACCCGAACTGCCGCCAGATCTTCGTCTCGCAGGCCTCGTCGGAGGACCTCGGCCGCTCCGAGGTGCAGCTGCTCGGCAAGGAGATCGGGTACAAGGGCCAGATCGCGGTCCTGTCCGCGGCACAGACTGCGACGAACCAGAACACCTGGATCGGGTTCATGAAGAAGGAACTCGCGCTGCCGCAGTACAAGAACATGAAGCTCGTCAAGATCGCCTACGGCAACGACGACGCGCAGCAGTCGTTCCAGCAGACGCAGGGCCTGCTCTCGCAGTACCCGAACCTGAAGGGCATCATCGCCCCGACCACAGTCGGCATCAAGGCAGCGGCCCAGTACCTGTCCGGTTCCACGTACAAGGGCAAGGTGCAGCTGACCGGGCTCGGCACGCCGAACGACATGCGCCAGTACGTCAAGAACGGCACCGTGCAGGCCTTCGAGCTGTGGGATCCGGGCAAGCTCGGCGCCCTCGCCGCCTACACGGCCGTCGCGCTAGCCTCCGGTCAGATCACCGGCGCCCCGGGCCAGACGTTCACGGCGGGTGACATGGGCAAGTACGCGATCGGCGCCGGCAATGTCGTGCTGCTCGGCAAGCCGACCGTGTTCAACAAAGCCAACATCGACCAGTTCCACTTCTAGAAAGTCAAGGAGCGCGCCGCTCGTGCAACGCGTCTGCTTCGTTCTCCGGGTCAAGCCCGACCGGGTGGCGGAGTACCGGGCTCGCCACCGCGAGGTGTGGCCCGAGATGTTAGACGCGTTGCGCGAGTCGGGCTGGTCGAACTACTCGATCTTCGTCGACGACGACGGACTGGTCGTCGGCTATCTCGAAACCCCCGACTTCGATTCCGCGCGGGCACGGATGGCGACCACCGACGTCAACGCCCGCTGGCAGCGCGAGATGGCTGCGTTCTTCGATCTCGACGGACGCGCGCCGGACGCCGCGATGCGGCCGCTGCCCGAAGCGTTCCACCTCGACTGAGCCGCGTGAAAGCAGGTACGCATGGCTGATGTGAAGACCGTGACCGAAGCTCTACGGCGCCAGCAGATCGAGTTGCCGTCGTGGGCGTTCGGAAACACGGGGACACGGTTCAAGGTGTTCCCCCAGCCGGGCGTGCCGCGCGACGCGTTCGAAAAGATCGACGACGCGGCGCAGGTGCATCGGTACACCGGCGTGGCGCCGAACGTCGCACTGCACATCCCGTGGGACCGGGTCGACGACTACGGCGTACTTGCCGCACATGCCGCCGAGCAAGGGGTTCGGCTGGGCACGATCAACGCGAACGTGTTCCAGGACAACGACTACATGCTGGGCAGCGTGACCAATCCGGACCCCGCGGTACGGAAGAAGGCGCTCGCGCACCTGTGCGAATGCATCGACATCATGGACGTCACCGGGTCGCGCGATCTGAAACTCTGGTTCGGCGACGGCACGAACTACCCCGGTCAGGACTCCATCGCGGCTCGGCAGGACCGCTTGTCCGAAGCACTGACCGCCGTCTACCAAAGGCTCGGCGAGCACCAGCGGCTGATACTCGAGTACAAGCTCTTCGAGCCGGCCTTCTATCACACCGACGTCCCGGACTGGGGCACGTCGTACGCGCACTGTCTGCGCCTAGGCCCCAAGGCGATGGTGTGCGTCGACACCGGCCATCACGCGCCGGGCACCAACATCGAATTCATCGTCGCCATGCTGCTGCGCGAGAAGAAGCTCGGCGCATTCGACTTCAATTCGCGGTTCTACGCCGACGACGACCTGATGGTGGGCGCCGCCGACCCGTTCCAACTGTTCCGCATTTTGCATGAGGTGCGCGTCGGCGGCGGACTCGCACCGGACGCCGGCATCGCGTTCATGCTCGACCAAGCCCACAACATCGAGCCGAAGATCGCCGCCGAGATCCGGTCGGTCATGAACGTGCAGGAAGCGACCGCCAAGGCCCTTCTGGTCGACCTGCCGGCACTGGAAGCGGCTCAGCTCGCAGGCGATGTCCTCGGCGCGAACGCTGTGCTGATGGACGCCTACAACACCGACGTCCGGCCCCTGCTCGCCGATCTCAGATCCGAGCAGGGGCTGGATCCCAACCCGATGGACGCCTATGCGCGCTCGGGATACGCCGAGAAGATCGTTGCCGAACGCGTCGGTGGCACTCAGGCCGGGTGGGGCGCATGAGCACCATCGACCAGTTGCTCGAACGTTCACATCGGCTGGGCGCCGATCCGCGCAACACCAACTACGCCGGCGGAAACGCGTCGGCGAAAGGGCTTGCTGCGGATCCCGTGACCGGGCAGGACGTTGAGCTGCTCTGGGTGAAAGGCTCCGGGGGCGACCTCGGCACGCTGCGCCGTACCGGCCTCGCCGTGCTCCGGCTGGATCGGCTGCGTGCCCTGGTCGACGTGTATCCCGGGGTGGAACACGAGGACGAGATGGTCGCCGCGTTCGACTACTGCCTGCACGGTCTAGGCGGAGCGCCGCCGTCGATCGATACCGCGATGCACGGCCTCGTCGATGCACCGCACGTCGACCATCTGCACCCCGATTCGGGCATCGCGCTGGCCACCTCGGCTGACGGCGAGCGGCTCACCCGCGAGTGCTTCGGCGACCGCGTGCTGTGGGTGCCGTGGCGACGTCCCGGCTTCCAGCTCGGGCTGGACATCGCCGCCATCGCGTCGAGTAATCCACAGGCGATCGGGGTGGTCCTCGGCGGGCACGGCATCACCGCGTGGGGCGCGACCAGCGACGAGTGCGAGTCACGATCACTTGAGATCATCCGTACCGCCGAGGCGTTCATCGCGTCACGGGGCAGGCCGGAGCCGTTCGGGCCTGTCGCGTACCAAACCCTGCCGCAGCAGGAGCGACGGGAGCGGGCAGCAGCACTCGCGCCGGTGATCCGCGGGCTGGCGTCGACCGATCAGCGGCAGGTCGGCCACTACACCGACAGCGACGCGGTGCTCGACTTCGTGGGACACGCCGCGCTCCCCCGGCTGGCCGCGTTGGGCACGTCCTGCCCGGACCACTTCCTGCGCACGAAGGTGCGACCTCTCGTGCTCGACGTGCCACCCGATGCGCCGCTGG
>JBPYES010000456.1:0-13559 GCA_051984825.1 Jatrophihabitantaceae bacterium | reverse complement strand
GCGGAGATCGGAAGTGCGGCGTCGGCGCTGTGGACCGGCGCGGAGCGCAACCTGGAGTTCTACCGCAAGAACGGATACCGGGTCACGAGCCGGCACAGCGCCGACGGAGCGACCGCTTGGTGGCTGTCGAGGCAGGCTGATCACGCAGTGCGGCTGAGCCGGGCCCACTGTGCAGGAGTGAGGCCGTAGGCGCGCTTGAACTGCCTGGTGAGGTGGCTCTGGTCCGCGAAACCGGTCTCCGCAGCAGCGCGGGCGAGTGGCATACCAGCGTCGATCGCCACGCAGGCCAGGTCGAGACGGCGCATCGTCTGATACCGGGACGGACTGGTGCCGTAGGCGAGCCGGAATTGCCGGGCGATTGCGAACCGGTCGATGCCCGCGAGCAGTTCGAGGGTTCGCGACGAGGTGTGTTCGCGCGCGTGCGCGTCGAGATACCCACGCACGCCTGCTACGGCGACATCATCCACTCGCACCGGCTGCGGCGACCGCCCAGCCAGGCGGACCAGCAGGTCGGCGAGATACGCGGCGGCCTCGCAGCGGCGCAGGTCGCTGAACGGCTGATCGAGGTCCGTCAGCAGTGCGGTGAGCACGCCCGAGCGGGCGGCATGGACGGGATCGGGTACGAACGGGAGGGCTCGGCCATCGAGGGCCTCGCGGATCAGGTTCGGGTCCACGTAAGCGATGCGGTAGCTGAATCCCGCGCTCGTTGCGGCGACCCCGTCGTGCGTTTCGTCGGGATGCAGCACGTGGATCTGGCCGGGCAGGCAGACCCGTTGCGCACCGCGATATCGGAACGTCTGCACGCCCGCGGTCGTGACGCCGATGCCATACGTGACATGCCGATGCGGTGCGAATCCCCCGTCGGAGAAGTGGACCGCCATGCGTTGGAGACCGTCGGCTCCGGTGCCGAGGCGAATCGCACCGGGCGTGCACGATCGTTCAAGATGCCGGGCCGGGCTGCGGCCTAGCCTCTCGGCCATGAGAGGAACCTACCGTGCGTGACGGGGGTCCGGTACTCGCGTTGATTCTGACGAGCGCGGCGATCATGGGCACTCCGGGTCCGGCCACGATCAGCCTGACCGGCGCCGGTGCGGCGTTCGGAATCCGGCGCTCGCTCGGCTACCTGGCCGGCATCATCGCGGGCACCGTTGCTGTGCTCGCCGCGGTGGCAACGGGCATTACAGCAGTGCTGCTCGGGGTTCCCGGCATGCGGCCGGTGCTGATCGGGGTCTCCGCCGCCTACATCCTGTGGCTTGCCTACCACCTTGCTACAGCTACGCCGCAGTCGGCAGATTCACGTGACGCCGATGCTCCGTCCCTCGCGGGCGGGGCGCTGCTCGGCTTGGCCAACCCCAAGGCATGGGTCGCGATCACCGCCGTGTTCGCCAGCGCCCGGCTCGCACACGCAGCTTCAGCCGACGCCGTCGCGAAAGCTGTTGTGCTCACCGGGATGATCGTCTTGATCAACACCGGGTGGCTGGTAGTCGGCGCGTCGTTCGCGCCGTTGCTCCGCCACCCACGACGGGCTCGCATCGTCAATTGCATACTCGCCGGCATTCTGGTCGCCGCGACCGCGTTCGCGATAGCCGGCTGAGAGCGGCCTGATCCGCGGAATTTCGATTGCTTCTGACCGGGCAATGCGCACTGAATACTAGGCGTGACTGAAATTCAGGGCTCATACGATGAGCTGCTTACTGCAGTGCCCAACACGCTGGCCGAACTGCTCGACCAGGGAGACGCGGGTGGCTCCGTTGCGGTCTTCGTGGACGGCGAGCCGGTGGTGGATGTCTGGGGCGGATTCGCCGACGCGGCACGCACGATCCCGTGGCAGCGGGACACGATCACGAATGTGTATTCGGTCACCAAGACAATGACTGCCTTGTGCGTGCTGATCCTGGCCGATCGTGGCGAGCTCGACCTGACTGCGCCGGTCGGCCGATACTGGCCGGAGTTCGCCGCGGCGGGCAAGGAAGGGGTGTTGGTGCGGCACCTGCTCGCGCACACTGCCGGCCTGCCAGATTGGGATTGGCCGGTCGAGGATCTCTACGACTGGCCGTCCGCCACGGCCCGTCTGGCCGCGCAGGCGCCGCAATGGGAACCGGGGAGCGCGGCCGGATATCACTCGCTCACCCAGGGGTTTCTCGTGGGCGAGGTCGTACGGCGGGTCACCGGCCGCAGCGTGGGTGAGTTCTTCGCAGCGGAGGTGGCCGGACCGCTGGGTGCCGATTTCCACATCGGACTGCCCGCCGAGCATGACCACCGGGTGGCGCTCACGGTCCCGCCGGCATCCCGGGACGAGGACTACGCCGCGAGCGCCCCTGGCACCAGCACGGTCCCCGCAGGCGGCACCCGGGTACTGGTGCGTGACGGTAACAGCATCGCCTGGCGTCGTGCGCAGATCCCCGCGGCGAGCGGATTCGGCAATGCCCGATCGGTCGCCCTCGTGCAGTCGGTGATGGCCTGCGGAGGAGCACTGCGTGGACTGCGACTGCTGTCGCAGGCGGGCTGTGCGCGTGCGAGGGAGGAGCAGTTCGACGGCGTGGACCGCAGGCTCGGAATGCGCGTTCGATACGGCCTGGGTTATGGGCTGTTCGGCAGCACGTATGGGTGGGGTGGTTGGGGCGGCTCAATCGTCATGGTCGAACCTGACAACCGCATGGCGGTGGCGTACGTAACAAATCAAATGCGCGAACCCGCACACGACAATCGGGGACTGGAAATCATCATGGCTGCCTACGACGGCCTCAAAGGCCTGCACGTTTGAGTAATGGGATGCCGGACGCAGTCTGCCCGAAATCCTTACTGGACTTTGTCTATTGCGCTGACCCGACGGGCTCCGCCTCGCGCTCGGGTTGAATCGCCTCGACGTTGAGCTGTGGCAGCCAGTTGAGCCACTGTGGCAGGTACCAGTTCCAGCGGCCGAGCAGACCCATCACACTGGGCAGCAGGATAGAACGGATGATCGTAGCGTCGATGAGGAGCGCGACAGCGATCCCGAAGCCCATCTGCTGGAACATGATCAGTTCGCCCTGGGCGAAGCCGGCGAAGACCGCGACGATGATCAGTGCTGCGCCGGTGATAATGCGCGCTGTGGATGCGACGCCGAAGGTAATGGCGTTGGTGGTGTCGCGCGTTTGGTCGTAGCGCTCCCTGATCCGGCTGAGCAGGAATATCTGGTAGTCCATGGACAGCCCGAACAGGACCGAGAACAGGAACAGCGGTACCCAGGCCTCGATGGTGGGTGCGTGCTGGAAGCCGAACACGCCGGCACCTACGCCGTGTTGGAACACGAGCACGAGCAGTCCATAAGCTGCGCCGACGGATAGCAGGTTGAGGACGACGGAGGTCCCGGCGATCACGAGCGACCGGAACACGACCGTCAGCACGATGAAGGTGAACGCGAGCACGAATACGATCACCCACGGGGCTGGGCCGGTGATCGAGTCGAAGTAGTCGATACTCTCCGATGTTTGGCCGCCGACGAGAACCTCGGCCCCGGTACCGGCGAATGTTGCCGGGATGATTTCCCCGCGCAGTTGGCGGACCGCCGCGATCGCGGGCGGACTCGAGGGGTCGCCGCGCACCGGAACGGACAGCAGAGCGACTTGGCCCCCGGACAAGTGGTCGATAGTGCCGACTCCGAAACGCTGATCTCCTGCCAGTCTTGCCTGCAGCCGGTTCAGCGCTGCGGTGACGTTGGGCTGCGTGGCGTGGCTGGCCACGACGATGTTGGCCGGGCTGGCCGTCGTAGACGGGAAGTCACGTTGTAGCGCGGCGAAGCCTTGCCGGGACTCGAATCGGTCGGGTAGCGCGGTCGCCCCGCTGGTGCCGATCCGTAGCCCCAGCACCGGCGACGCGGCGAGCAGCAGGATGATGACCGGCACGGCCAGCCCCAGCCACGGCCGGCGCAGCACGGAGCGGACGATCGTTCCCCAGAATCGCCCTTCCGGATTGCTGGCTTCGACCGAGCGGCGACCGACGAACGGCAGCCGAAATCGTTCGATGCGATCGCCGAGCAGGCCGAGGAGGGCGGGCAGCAGAGTCACCGCGGCGATGACCGAGACGATACCCACCATGATGGCGCCCACGGCGAGGCTGCGCATGATCGAGCTCGGCACCAGAAACATGCCGAACATAGCGATCACGAACGTGGTGCCGCTGAACAGTACGGCTCGATTGGCGGTACCACCGGTGGCCGCAATCGCGTCCAGTTTCTCCCGGCCGCGCCCTCGTTCCTCACGGTAGCGAGATACGGCGAACAACGAATAGTCGATGCCCAGCGCCAGCCCCATGCCGGTGAGCATGTTGATCACGAACACGGACAGGCTGAACGCGTGTGCGAGTACCGCCACTCCGCCGAGCGCGACCACGATGGAGAGAATCGCCATGAACAGCGGCACCAGCCCGGCAACGACTGTCCCGAACACCAGCAGCAGCACGATCAGCGCTGCAGGCAGCCCGTAGCGAAGCTCGCCGTTGCGTAAGTCGTCCTGGGAGAGCTGGTTGAAGTCGTGCTGGAGGGTTTGCTTGCCGGTGAGCGATGCGCTGAACGCAGGGCCGTTCGCTGCTCGCACGTCGGCGATGACGTCTTGGATGCCAGACGCCTCGTAACTCGGCATATTGAACGCGATCAGCGCAGCATGCCGATCCTGAGACACCGACGAGCCGGCACCAGTGAGATAGCTGTGCACGCTTACGACGCCCTTGGCGCGGCCGACCTGTCCTGCCAGCTGCCCTACGAAAGTCCGAAACTGCGGTGCGTCAACCGTGTACTGGGACGAGCGGATGACAACAAGGTCGGTGGTCGAGGCCTGCGCATTCGCCGGCAATGCCCGGTCCAGGACATCGCGAGCACGCAACGATTGCGGATTATTTGTCGGGTTGCTGTCGGTGGTCAGCGCCCCGCCGAGCAGCGTCGCGATCGCAACGAGTGCGACAACCGCAGCCACACCCCACCACGCCAACGTGCGCCGCGGATGCCGGGCGCAAGAAAGCGCCAGCGCACGAGTCGAGAACGCCAACGTGCGGCCCCCCTTACTGCTTCCCACCGGATGCAGTCAGCATGAGGGTAAGCCGTAGTACGCACGGGCCGAGATTGCCAGCCTTTTTTCCTTGAGATTCAGCCGTCGGAACCTGGGCAGGATGGACAGATCCTTAGCTGAGTGGCCGCGATACGGGGCGGACGCGGCGGGCGAGGCTAGGGTTGCCCGGTGGGCCGGATCGTCGTCATCGGCGCAACCGGCCATGTCGGGACTTACCTGGTGCCGCGCTTGGTGCGGGACGGACATGACGTGGTGGGCCTGAGCCGGGGGGTACGCGCCCCGTACGTGTCAGCACCGGAGTGGCGGTCGGTCCGTCGCGTCGTAGCAGACCGGGAAGCCGAGGACACAGCCGGGATTTTCGGCGAGCGGATCGCCGCGCTGGCGCCGGATGCCGTGGTTGACATGCTCTGCTTCACGCCGGAGTCGGCGCAGCAGCTGATAGATGCTTTGCGGCCGACGCGTCCGCTGCTGGTGCACTGCGGCTCGATCTGGGTTCACGGCCCCGTAGCACGGGTGCCGGTCACCGAAGATGAGCCGCGTACCGCCTACGGCGAATACGGCACCGGCAAGGTGGCGATGGAGGCGTTGCTGCACCGCGAGAGCGTGGCCGGCGGTGTGCCGAGCGTGGTGCTGCATCCGGGGCACATTAGTGGTCCGTGGCCGTCGATAACCCCGGCCGGCAACCTCGATCTTGACGTCTGGCGGAGGCTGGCCATGGGCGAACCGCTTGCCCTGCCGGACCTGGGGCTTGGCGTCTTGCACCATGTGCACGCCGACGATGTCGCGCAGGGTTTTGAGCGGGCGCTGACCCGGCCGGCCGCGATTGGATCGAGCTTTCACGTGGTGTCCGAGCAGGCCATGACGCTGCGCGGACTGGCCGCCGGCGTCGCCGGATGGTTCGGCCGTGAGCCGATCATCGATCTCGTCGACTGGGCGGAGTTCGAGCGACGCGTCGGCGTCGAGCACGCCGAGACGACGCGCGAGCACGTCGCACGCAGCATCGCCGCAAGCATCGACCGGGCCCGGGACGTGCTGGGCTACCGGCCGCGGTACAGCTCGCTGGAGGCGCTGCACGAGTCACTTCGCTGGCTCGCGGCGAACGGCCGCGTCGACCTCGGCGACCAGGACTTCTGACCCGCGTGGCCTCAGATCTGGCTGAGCGCAGCGCCGGCCTTGATGACGATCTGGATGAACGGGCGTGCCTTGATCACGCTTGCGCGGAATCCTGTGCGAACTGCTCCACGGCATCGTCTTCCCCCGACCGGTTGGCCAGCAACTGGACGCGCTTGGTCGCGTCGGAGTTCGTCTCGTTGGCGACGTCCATCAGCCAATCCATCCCGGCCACCGTCGCCATGGCGTTGGTCGGGCCCTTCACCGTCTTGACGAACGCTGGCGCGTCGCGGACCACCAGTTGGTCCCACATTTGGCAGCTCGTAGTCAGTATCCGGTGCGGGCCGTCGTCGCCGAAGATGTCGTTGATGCTCTCGATCGTCCCGGCCGTCGCTACCTTCTGGATCATGGACAAGAGCGCCTTGATGTTCGCATCACCGGTCTTCCCTGCGTTCGTCAGCGCGATGTAGTAGGAACTCTTGTGCAGCCTGACCCGGAAGGCGGTAACTGCCGGCGCGAGCACCTTGTTGGCATAGGCGTCAAGATCGGCCCGGGACTGCTTGAGGTCCTGGCGCATCTGCTCGAGGTGCTTGCGGAGGTCCTGGTTCGACCCCTTCGCGAATACCGGGATCGCCTTGTTGATCGCCTGGTCCGACGCGTCCAGCTGCGGCTTCAACGCGCGCGCGGCACCGGCGAACGACTGCTGGAGCGCATTGGCCTTCCTCATGAACGCGACGGGGTCGAGCGTTTCGGCGGCGAGGACGTCGGGATCAAATTTGCCGAACGGACTTTGAGCAAGGCCTTCTGCAGCGCGACGAGGGTTTCGCCCACCCCGGTCTTGGTGTTCTTAGCCTGCAGACCCTTCTTCTTCTGCCAATGAGTGTTGGTAAGACGGACCGGGAAAGGAAACGCCAACACGGGCACAGCAACCACCCCCCGAGAGCCCGACCGGCCCTCCCGGTCAGGTTTGGGCGCACGTGAACCAGGGCCACAAGATCCGAGTGCGAGTGCGTTCGACGTCAATTCCTGTTTGCTCATTCGAGCGTGTCAGCTGCGATACGGCCGCGCGTCACCAGGCGTCGCCGCTGGCATCGTGCACCTCCGCGCGGGTAACGGTGCACTCGATCAATCCGTACGGGCGGTCGGCCGCGTGGAACACCTCGCCGTTGTTGTCGACGCCGAACGGTGCGAGGTCGACGAGGAAGTGGTGCTTGTTCGGCGCGGAGAGCTTGATCTCGACGATCTCCGGATGCCCCTCGAGTACGCGTTTGCCCATTTCCCACAGCGTCTGCTGCAACGCGAACGAATGCACCTGCGCGAAGCGCTCTACCAGGATGCGCCGCACGTCCTCGTAAACGCGGCCCCACGGCAGCTCGATTCCGGCATACCGCCAACGTGCCGTCAACGAGGTGGCCAGGACGCGGTCGTGCGTTTCGGCGAGCGTTGTGTACTCGTCCGTGAGAAAGCCCCAGAACTCCGAGCCGGTCGATTTCAGCATCGTGAGGTCTCGTATGCCCGAGACGACCCACGCTGAATGCGCCTCGACGGTGACGATCGTGGTGCGCACCTCGCTGCCGCGGCGCACCCACGCGTGATCGTGCTCCTGCCCGCCGACGACGACTCGGTCCCACGCGTATTCGTCGACCTCGATGCGCGCACCGTTCACGGATTCGATGTCGTCGACGAAATGCCGGCCCAGATCGATGGCGTAGTCCTCGATCTCGCCGATCCCCTTCTGCTTGGCGAAGACGAAGCAGGTGTTCTTCTGCGTATCGGTGGGCAGCACCTTGGCCTGGTCGCCGGTAAGGTGCGCGCCGCCGAAATCGCCGCGCAGGGATGTCGAGACGTTGACGTCGCGGATCTCGTGCCGTGGGCTGTCGCGGTAGATCCGCACAACGCGGGTCTCGGCCTTGCCGTACTGGTTGGGTCCCAAAACGACGTTCACGATCAGCTCCTCGATCCCGAGATGGTCATTCGATGACTCCGATCAAGCGGCCCAGCCGTATCCGGTTGATCTTGCGCAGCTCGGCGCGGACGGTCGCGCGCTCGGTCACCGGGTCGTTGCGCAGCCGTTGGCGCAGGACCGCGAGCAATTCCTCGGCGCTGCGTCGATCGGCGCAGACCAGATAGACGTGGCCGAAGCGCGCCTCGTACTCGCGGTTGCCTTCGGCCAGGGCCGCGAGAGTTGCCGCCGGCGAACCGGACACGCTCGACTGCTCACGACTTGAGCTCGCCGAGTGTCCGGCGTCCGGTGACGCGCCGATGCGCGGGTGGCCTGCCAGTGCGGCGTCGATTTCTCCCTCGTCCAGGTTGTTCAGAGCCACGTCCGCCGCGTCGTACAGCTCGGCTGCGGAACTGTACGGGCGCCCGGCCGTGACCGCCATTGCCCAGCGTGGCGCGGCGCAGCAGTCCAGCAGCACCTGCTCGAGGTCTGCGGCCGGCGCGGTGTTCAGGCCGGTCAGGTCACGTGTCCCAAAGATCATCGTTCAGTCCTCCGCAGCGCGCTGCTTGTGCGATCCGACAGAAACTCAGAGGGACCGCAACGCGAGAAACACGTCGACCCGGTCCTCGAGATCGGCGAGATTGCGGCCGGTGAGCTGTTCAATGCGTTCGATGCGGTACCGCACCGTGTTGATGTGCAGGTGCAGCACTTCGCTGGCCCGGCTCCAAGAGCCTGAGCAGGCCAGGAAGGCCTCCAGTGTGTCGCGTAGCCCGGCGCCGGTGCGTTCGTCATACGCAAGCACCGGCCCCAGCACCCGGGCGGCAAAGGTCCGGCGCACTTCGTCCGGAACCGTGGCGAGCAGCAGCACGTAAGAGGTGACCTCCTCGCCGCTCACCACCGACACCGGACCACCGCGCAGCTCGGCGAGCCGCCGGAGGTAGCGCGCCTCTTCGAGGGCGCCGGCGAGTGCCCCGGGCGCCGACGAGGTGCTGATGCCGGCGGCGATCGGGGTTCGGCCGACACCCGGCGCGAGGCGCGACAGCGCGGCGCGCACTGTGCCCGGCACGTCCTCGCCGGTGCCGGGCAGCAGCGCGACGGCACGTCCGTCCCTGCCGGTGGCCGCGGCGGGCGGCCCGAACAGGGCGCCGACGTCCTCGAGGATGGTGCGCATTGTCTCGAGCATCTCCGGACGCCCGGGGAAGTCGGCCAATACCACGATCACCGCCTCCTGAGGATTCAGCTCGGCCTGCCGCATCCGGGCACCGATCTCGAGCTGGCTGCCCCCGGACTCAGCGAGGCCGACGGCTTCCTCGGCGATGTGGCGGATCCCGCGCGCGGCCTCGACTGAGCGGAACCGGTCCAATGCGGCGACGAACGCGAACTCGGTGACGGCGTCGATGGCATCCGGTGGCCAGGAGGCGAAATCGCCTTCGACCGCCACCATCCAGGAGGTCAGCCGGTTGTCGAAGCCGGTGCCGATCGTGAACAGGCTGTGCGGAGCTGCGCCCGGTGCCGTTGCGACGACGGGGAACCGCGGCGCCGTGAGGAACGCCTTGGTGAGCCGGTCGCGGTCGTCCGCATCAAGCACGGCGGCCCCGGCTACGACGTGCCGGCCGGTCGGCGTCAACACCCGGCACTCGTGCCCGATATCGCGCGAGACCCGGGCGGCGATCTCGGCGAGGTTGCGCCCAGCCGCGGCGTCCGCGAGCAGCTGCCGCTGCCGGCCCAGGCTGGCCGACAGCTGCGCGCCACGTTCCGCGCTCACCGAGGAGACGACGTACTCGATAACGTCGGTGAACGAAACCTCGGTCGGCACCTCGATGAGTGGCAATTCGTGCCGGTGGCAGGCCTCCACCAGGTCCTCGGGGATCGACCCGAGCAATGCGTCGCCTGCCGCGAGCGCCGCGGCGCCGGCTCCGACGAGCTCGGCGACGAAGGTCTCGCTGTCCTCCGGCGAGCGCCGCCAGACCAGTCCGCTGACCACCAGGTCGTCCCGCGAGACGTAGCGAATCGGGTGCAGCAGATCCGACGCGCAGACCCGGCGCAGTACGCGGTCGAGGCCGCCCGGCGGCTCGTGGAGCAGCTTGAGGCGTAGGTCCGGATTCGCAAGCAGGTCGCGCAGCAACATTGCCGCCACCTCCCCTCGCGTTAGAGGAACCTACAACAGCCGATCGGAACAGGGCAGCCGGTTCGTGCGCGCCGCCAGTGATCCGAGGGCAGCTGCCCGGGTTCACTGTCCGGCAAGACGAAAACGTCCAGCAGGGAACTCGCCGTGGACTTCCTCCAGCCGCGTACCTGGCCCGACGCGCTCCAGGCGAAGGCCGCATACCCGGGCGCGGTGCCCATCGCAGGCGGCACCGACGTCATGGTCGAGCTGAACTTCGACAAGCATCGCCCCGATGCACTGCTCGACCTGAACCGTGTCGACGTCCTCGCCGAGTGGTGGACGGAGGACGGCCGCGTCCGGCTCGGCGCCGGCGTGACGTATGCGCGGGTGATCGACGAGCTTGGTGGCGCACTGCCGGGCCTCGCGATGGCGTCCCGGACGATCGGCTCCCCCCAGATCCGCAACCGGGGCACCGTCGGCGGCAATCTCGGCGCGGCGTCTCCGGCCGGCGACGCGCATCCGGCACTGCTCGCCGCGGAAGCCGACGTGGAAATTGCCTCGGTGCGCGGCGTGCGGCGGGTGCCGGTCGAGCGCTTTTTCACCGGCGTCAAGCGCAACGTCCTCGAGCCGGACGAGCTCATCGCGGCGATCTGGATCATCCCGCCGACTGGGCCGCAGCAGTTCAGCAAGATTGGCACCCGCAACGCGATGGTGATCGCGGTGGCCGCGTTCGGGCTTGCGCTGCACGCCGATCGGCGCGCCGTCGGCACCGGCATCGGCTCGGCGGCCCCGACGCCCCGGCGGGCTTACGACGCTGAGCAGTTCCTCGCCGCTCGGCTGGATTGGGACGCCCGAGCCGCCCTGGAACCCGACGTCGCCCGGGAGTTCGGCGAGCGGGTGCGCGCCGCCGCCGCCCCGATCGACGACGTGCGTGGCAGCGCCGCATACCGCCTGCATTCGCTGTCGGTAATGGCCCGCCGGACGCTCGCCTGGGCGTGGCACGACTACCAGAGAGCGGCCTAACCGTGCGCATCACCACCACTGTCAACGGCGAGACACGGCAGGTCGACGACGTCTGGCCCGGCGAAAGCCTGCTCTACGTGCTGCGTGAGCGCATGGGGTTGCCCGGCTCCAAGAACGCCTGCGAGCAGGGCGAGTGTGGCTCGTGCACCGTCTACCTCGACGGCGTCCTCGTATGTGCCTGCCTCGTCGCCGGCGGGCAGGCCGAGGGACGCGACGTCGTCACCGTCGAAGGGCTGGCGACCGGCGACACGCTGCACCCCGTGCAGGAATGCCTCATCGAAGCCGGTGCCGTCCAGTGCGGGTTCTGCACGCCCGGCCTGGCGGTCGCCGCCCACGATCTGCTCGCGCGCAGCTCGCGGCCGAGCGACGAGGAAATCAGAGAGGCGCTCGCCGGCAACCTGTGCCGCTGCACCGGCTACGAAAAGATCCTGGACGCGGTGCGGCTAGCCGCCGACCGGATGGCGATCCCGCAATGACCACCGTCCTTTCGGGCGGCGCGATCGTGACGATGGACGGCGATCGCCATGAGTACTCGTCGGGGCACATCGTCGTGGACGGGAACCGGGTCACCGCCGTCGGCGCCGGGCCGGCCCCCACGATTCCGGACGCCACCGTGGTCGACGGCACTGGCTGCCTCGCCACCCCCGGGCTGGTGAACACCCACCACCACCTGTACCAGTGGCTGACGCGTGGCGTCGCGGCCGACGCGACGCTGTTCGAGTGGCTGACCACGCTGTATCCGGTGTGGGCGCGCATCGACGCCGAACTCGTCAACGTTGCCGCGACGGCTGCGCTGGCCCGGCTGGCCCGCAGCGGCTGCAGCACCACCGCGGACCACCACTACGTCTTCCCGGCCCATGGCGGTGACGTCTTCGCCGCCGAGATCGCAGCCGCTCGGAACGTCGGCCTGCGCTTCAGCCCGTGCCGCGGCTCGATG
The DNA here is from genome assembly GCA_051984825.1 of Jatrophihabitantaceae bacterium. Classification (GTDB taxonomy): domain Bacteria; phylum Actinomycetota; class Actinomycetes; order Mycobacteriales; family Jatrophihabitantaceae; genus DASXRA01. The sequence goes on along the minus strand of JBPYES010000456.1, from coordinate 1,398 downwards.
GATCTCGGCAGCAGCGCCGGGGGGCTGCCGCCCGATCACGTCGTCGAGGACCGCGACGCGATCCTTTCCGCCACCGAGAACGCGATCGACACCTGGCATGACCCGTCGTCCGACTCGATGCTGCGCATAGGTGTCGCACCGTGCTCGCCGTTCTCGGTGACCGGTGAGCTGATGAGCGAGACGGCGGACCTCGCCCGGGGCAAGGGCGTCCGGCTGCACACCCACCTGGCCGAAACGGTTGACGAGGACGACTACTGCCGTGAACGGTTCGGCTGCGCACCGCTGGAATACGTCGAGAGCCTGGGCTGGATCGGACCGGATGTCTGGTACGCGCACGGCATCCATCTCAACGACGACGCAGTCAAGCGGCTCGGCTCGTCACGCACCGGCGTCGCGCACTGCCCGACGTCCAACGCCCGGCTCGGCGCCGGCATCGCCCGCACGGCGGACCTGCGCGCGGCTGGCGCGCCCGTCGGGCTCGGCGTGGACGGCGCGGCGAGCAACGAGTCCAGCAGCGTGCTGGAGGAGGCCCGCAACGCGCTGCTGTTCGCGCGCGCCCGCGGCGGCCCGTCCGCGATGACCGTGCGCCAGGCGCTGGAGCTGGCGACCGTCGAAGGCGCCGCAGTGCTCGGCCGCGCCGACGAGATCGGGTCGCTGGAGCCCGGCAAGCTCGCCGACATCGCGCTGTGGCAAATCGACACCCCGACGCACGCCGGGATCGACGACCCCGTGGCCGCGTTGCTGCTCGGGGCGCCGCCGCCGCTGCGACTGCTGCTCGTCAACGGCTGCACCGTCGTCGAGCACGACACCGTCAGCACGGTGGACGAAGAGTCGATGACCGCTCGCGTCGCCCATGCGTGCCGAAAGGTGGTCACCCCGTGAACGCCACCAGCACCGCCCCGGCCGAAACGACGGCAAGGACCGGGCGCATCGGCGACAGCCCGCTCCGTCCGGACGGCGTGCAGAAGGTGACCGGCGAGTTCGCCTACGCGAGCGACTTGTGGCTGGACGACATGATCTGGGGCACCACGCTGCGCAGCCCGCACCCGCACGCACGGATCCGCTCCATCGACGTCGGTCCGGCCCTTGCCACGGCCGGCGTGTACGCCGTTCTCACCGCCGACGACGTACCGGGTCGCAATCGCGTCGGGCTCGAGTACGACGATCAGCCCGCACTCGCCGACGGCATCGTCCGCTACCAAGGGGAGCCGGTCGCCATCGTCGCGGCTGATCATCCGGAGGTCGCGCGGCGGGCGGCGAAGAAAATCGTTGTCGACTACGAGGCGCTGCCCGCGGTGACGGACTCCCGTGCCGCGCTCGACGCGGCGGCGCCGAAGGTGCACGACGACGGCAACCTCGTACGGCACCTCACGATCCGCAAAGGCGAGCCGCTGCTGG
>JBPYES010000455.1:0-20840 GCA_051984825.1 Jatrophihabitantaceae bacterium | reverse complement strand
GGGAACGCCGTGGCGACGCTTGCCACCGCCACGCTCGACCCGCGCAGCGCATCCACCGCCGTCGCAACCAGATCGGGATAGATGCAGACGGCGGCCACCGGCGGGGCGCTCGCATCGCCGGGGTCGGGCCGCATCGCCTTGGCACACAGCGAGCGCACCTTGCCGGGAGTGTCGGCGCCTTCCAGCGTAGTCAGGTCGACCATGCGGATCGCGGTGTCGATGGCCCACGCCTTGGCGGTGGTCTTGATGCTCCGCGTGAACAGGCCGGCGGCCCGCGCTTCGGCACCCACCTGATCGACGCCGGGCAGCCCGAACAGGAACCGGCGTAACGCGGCGTCAGAGCTCGTCACGTCGGGCAACACAGCGCTCACAATGTCTCCCGGCTCTTCGCGCGAGCGCTCATCGCTGCGCTGAGCTTGCGCTTCTCGGCCCGTTCGGCCCTGCGATGCTCGCTCACCGCACCAGTCTAGGAGCGCTGCGGCTGGTGCCGGCTGACGGATTAGCCGCGGATGCGACGGCGAAACCTGCCAGGTCTAGCGCGAGCGGGGTCGGACGCGGCGGCCGGGATTTAGTCTGAGCGGCACGACCAAGGAGGTCCGCATGAGCAACTGGAATGCCATGACATATGCGGGCAAGGACACGATCCTCACCGTCGTCCGCAAAGAGGCGGAGCAGTTCTTCGAAATGGTCGACAGCGACGACGCTTGGGAGGCCCCGACGGGGGCCGGGCACTGGCAGGTGCGCGACATCGTCGGCCATCTCGTTGACACGACCGAGGCGTACTTCGTCGCGTTCGACACTGCTCGCGCACGCGGGGACGCTCCGCCTGCGTACGGGCTGCCGGGTATGGCAGCACGGGTGGACGAGCAGGCGACGGCCTTGCGGTCAGAACCGCGAACCGCCCTCGTAGAGCGGCTACGCGGAGACTTCGACAAGATGATGGAGATCTTCGACGCGCTGACCGAGGAGGACTGGACCGGCCTGCTGGTGCCGCACTTCTACATGGGTCCGCTGCCGGCGTTCTTCTACCCGGCATTCCAGCTCATGGACTACGGCGTGCACTCATGGGACGTCCGGCAGGGCACCGGTAGGGCACACGGCCTGTCCGGCGACGCGGCCGACCTGCTCGTCCCGTTCATGTTCGTACTCTGGAAGTACACGACGGCTGACGATCTGCAGCCATGCGACATCGGCATTCGCATCACGTCCGGCCACAACGCGGGCGACACACAGGTGACGGTCGGCTCGGACGGCATGTCTTACGAGCAGACCGCCGCCGGCGGGCTCGGCACCGTTCTCGAGTTCGACCCGGGCAGCTTCGTGCTGACCGCGTTCGGCCGGAGCAACGCCGGAACGATCCGCGGGGACCGGGCGATCGCCGATCGGTACCTGAACCTGTTCTTCCGCATCTAGCACTTCGATGGTGACGTGATCATCGGCGTCGACGGCCCGGACATCACCGGAGGCAGGGCGGGCGCTGACGGCGCTGTGTGACGGGGGTCCGTGATGGCAGCCGTATCGCCAGGGGTGTACTGGCCGGCTGTGGCGCTCGCCGGGGCCACCTGCGCCGCCGTGTGCATCGCTGCGCGCAAGCGTCCCGGCAGGTGGCGGATCGTGTGCGCGAGGGTGATCGGGCTGACGCTGGTTGCCACCGCCATCGGCTACACGGTCAGCCTCGTGCTGCAGGGAACCTGGTCGGCGAGCAGTTCGCTGCCCCTCGCCCTGTGCGACGTCGGGGTGATCGTGGCCGCCGCCGCCTGTTGGTGGCAGGTGCCGCTGCTCGTGGAGCTGACCTACTTCTGGGGGCTTGCCGGCACCCTGCAGGCTGTGATCACCCCCGACCTGGCCGTCGGGTTTCCGCACCTGATGTTCTTCGAGTTCGTGGTCGGCCACCTCGGGATCGTGCTCGCCGCGGTGTTCCTGGTGGTCGGTCTGCGGATCGTGCCCCGCCCGGGTGCGGTGCCACGGGTCTTCGTGATTACCGCGGTCTACACGGCGTTCGTCGGGTTCGTCGATGCCGTGACCGGGGCCAACTACATGTACCTGCGTGATCCCCCCGGGGAGTGGACCCTGCTGCGGGTGCTCGGGCCCTGGCCCTGGTATGTCGTGAGCGCCGCCGGCGTCGGACTCGCGCTGTTCGTGCTGCTCGATCTGCCGTTCTGGCCCAGCCGGCGGCGTGCGCGTGAGCTCACTCGACGAGGACGGCCGGCTCGGATCGGGCAGCGCGCACCGAACGTTCCCGTTCCCGGTCGCCAGCCGGACGCCGTTGGATGAGCGTGACGCCGACGCCGGCGACGACGAGTCCCGCGACCGCGGTGAGCCCGAGGCGCTGGCCGAGTACCGGCCAGGACGCGATCGCAGTGGTGGCCGGAACGATGAACAGCAAGCTGCTCGTCCGGGTAGCACCGCGCGTGCGGACCAGGAAGTAGAAGATCAGCGGCCCGCCGACCGCGTTGACGAAGGTCAGCCAACTTGTCGCGCCGAGTGCCCGCCCGGTCAGCGGGATGCCCAGGCCACCGTGCAGCAGTGCCCACGGTGCGAGCACGACGCACGCCGCCAGGCACTGCACGGAGGCGATCAGCCGCGGGTCTACGGTGCGAGGCTGATGCCGCTGGTAGAGCACCGTGCCGGCGGCGAACCCGGCCAGGCCGAGGGTCGTCCACACCACCGCGCCCACCGAGCGAGGCTGGCTGATCCGGTCGAGCAGTGCCAGTACCACGCCGGCCATGCCGAGCGCGGCGCCGAGCCACTGCGCCGGTCGGAGGTGCTCCCAGTGCAGCGCCGCCTGGCTGGTCGCCACCACGAGTGGGCAACAGCTGATGATCAGCGCCGACGTGCCGGCCGGCATGCCGGATCCCAGGCCGAGGTAGATGCCCCCGAATTGCGCGGCGAACAGCAGCACACCGGTAGCCGCTAGCCACGCCAGCACGCGGGTGTCGCGCGGCAGCCGTGCGCCGCGGAACAGGCCCAGGCCGCCGAGCAGGACCGCCGCGATCAGGATCCGCCAGAACGTGATGGCGAGTGGCGGCGCCGCCCTCGCGGCGATCGAACCGACGACGTAGCCGCTCGTCCAGATGAGGACGAACACCAGGGCGGGCGCGTCAACACGGCGCATACGACTCCTCCACTGCTGTAACGACTTGTCTCGTTACACCCTCGTCCCTACCCAGTAACGTGTCAACTCGTTACTATCGCAACGTGGAGGGCGACGCATTCCGGCTGCATTACGGGCCGGCGTGGCTGAACCTCATCGCCACGTTGACCGGTCGGCGCCGGCCGCCGCTGGTCGAACGCCTGATGTCACCGGAGCGACTGACGCAATGGCTTGGCGCCGTGGGGCTGTCGCCGCGGCAGGCGCCCAACGACGCTGACGTCGCGGCGGCGATCGAGCTGCGCGGCGCCCTGTTCGAGCTGGCGCAGGCCGCCGTCGGGCGGCGCCGCCCCGACAGCAGCGCGGTGCGTGTCGTCAACCGTGCCCTCGCCCACGACGCGCCCCCCCTGCTGCGCGTCCGGCGTGGCGAGCTCGGCGTGTCGCCGCCCCAGACTGCCGCCGAGGCGCTCGGCCGCATCGCCCGGCAGGCCGCGGAGCACGTCTGCGGGCCGGAACGGACCCGGCTGCGCGCCTGCGCCGATCCCACCTGCGCCGGCGTCTACCTCGACGAGAGCGGCCGGCGCCGCTGGTGCTCGGACGCCACCTGCGGGGTTCGCAGCCGGGTGCGGGCACACCGGGCACGCGTGCGCGACCACTAGCAGGGCACCGCTCGCTAAGGTTCCGGTCGTGGACACCACGGTTGTCGACCACCCCATCGTCCGGTCGCGGCTGACCGTGATGCGCGACAAGACCAGCAGCAACGCCGAATTCCGGGCTGCGCTGCGTGAGCTCGCCACGATGCTCGTGTACGAGGCCACGCGTGGCTGCGCCGTGAAGGACGTCCCGGTTACGACACCCATCGGCCCGACGGTCGGCGCCACTATCGCCAACCCGCCGCTGCTCGTGCCTGTCCTGCGCGCCGGCTTGGGCATGGCCGAGGCGGCGTTCAATCTGCTGCCCGAGTCGCAGATGGGTTTCGTCGGACTGGCCCGCCACGAGGAGACGCATGAGCCCGAGGCATATATGGCGTCATTGCCCGACGAGCTCGCCGGCCGGCCCGTGATCGTGCTCGACCCGATGCTTGCCACCGGCGGCTCACTGCTGCACTGCGTGTCGCTGCTGGCGTCCCGGGGTGCCGACGACATCACCGTCGTCTGCGCGCTGGCGGCGCCCGAAGGGCTGTGGCGGCTGGAGCAGAGCGGCCTGCCGCTGCGCGTGGTCACCGCGAGCATCGACCAAGGGTTGAACGAGGACGCGTTCATCGTCCCGGGCCTGGGAGACGCCGGCGATCGCCAGTTCGGTCCACGCTGAGTCCGTGTCGCTACGTGACGTTGACCCGATCGTTATAGAAAGATGGCAACCGAATCGTCAGCCACCCCGTTATCAGAGATAGTTCCGGCTGCGCCGTGCCGTGCCTTGCCGCTTGGAGGATCCAGTGCTCGCTGGGGGAGCCTGGCACAAGTGGGTAGCGGGGCGGCGCTGGGTGATTATCGGCGCAGCCGGGGCGGTAGTGGTGGCTGCGGGCGCGTCCGTCGCGGTCGCTTTGGGGAGCGATCGCGCGCCCGCGCCGCCACGTGCATCCACGCGCTCCGCCTTGCAGCACACGTCCGCGCCGGCCGACCGGCCCGCAGCCATGCCGCAGCAGTGCGTGCGTGGTACCTGCAGGAAGGCCCAGACAGTCAGCCTGGGCGGCGGATACGCGATCAGCGTCTGGCACGCGGGCACGCTCGGCGACTTCCGCACCCAGCCGGTCGTGGAGTTGTCGCATCATGGCGTAGCCGTGCAGTGGTGGCTGTGGCCGGCGGGCGACGGCTGGTCAGGCGCAGTGTCCTGCCATGCCCAGCAGTGCGTGCTCACCGACGGCGACGGCGCACACTCGGCTGTCGCGCAGGTCGTGCTGCTGCGGGGTGGGCGGCTCGTGGCTCCGGCCCGAGCAGCAGTCGTCGCCGACCTGCCCACCGTGCTCGCTCGTGACCTGGACGGCGACGGTGACCTCGACGTGGTCGCGCTCGACAGCGACTACACGCCGAACTTCGCCCAGGGGCACCAGTTCTGGAACACATACCGGTTCGCCGGCGACCGGTTGACGTCCACCGGCTGCACACCTAAGACCGGCGCGCCGCCGGCGCACCTGGCGACCCAGCCGTGTCCCGCCCGGCTCGGATCGGGCGGGACTACCGCGTACTAGCCGAGATCAGCCCGGCCGGACCACCAGCGCGCTGCCGCCGCCGCGGCGCACTGGCTCGGCGGCCGCCTGGAAGCGTCCGCCCGGCAGGAACTGGATGCCGGTCGCGCTGCCGATGTATTGGTCGAGCGGCAGCACCGGGCCGGTGTTGAGGCTGAACTTCTCGCCGTATTGCGAGGTCAGCTGCTGGGCGACCGCGGAGTTGTAGAAGTCGGGCTCGGCCGACGTGGTCGTCGTGTTGCGCTGGCTGGCGCGCGGCGCTGCGATCGCGTCCGGCAGCGACATGCCGAAGTCGATGTGGTTCAACATGATCTGCAGCACGGTCGTGATGATCGTCGAGCCGCCGGGCGAGCCGACCGTGAAATCGGGCACGCCATCCTTCAGAACGATCGTCGGATCCATGCTCGAGCGCGGCCGCTTGGCCGGTGCCGGGAGGTTGGGATCACCCGGAAGCGCCGGCGTGAAGTTGAAGTCGGTCATCTCGTTGTTGAGCAGGAAGCCGCGCCCTGGAACGGCCATGCCGCTGCCGGCGAGCTGTTCGATCGTGTTCGTGTAGCTGACGATGTTGCCCCACTTGTCCGCGGTGACGATGTGGTTCGTGTGCAGCCCCTCATGGTCGGTGCTGGTCGACGCCGCCGTGGTGCACGGGGTGTACGGCGGGAATGGGTTGCCGGCCGCGACCGGCGACGTGAGCGCGGTGTTGCCGACCAGGCAGCGGCGTGTCGCGGCGAAGGCAGGGTCGAGCAGGCCCGGCGGTACCGACACGAAGTCGGAGTCACCGATGTAGGCGCCGCGGTCGGCGAAGGCAAGGCGGCTGGCCTCCAGGTACTGGAACAGCGCCTGCACCCGGTCTTCCGAGGAGAGGTTCCACCCGGAGAGAATGTTCAGCGCCTCGCCGGTCGTCAGGCCGCCACTGGAAGGCGGGGCCATGCCGTAGACGTCGAGGCCGCGGTACGTCACATGTGTCGGCGCGCGCTGCGGGGCTGTGTAGTTCGCAATGTCCGCCGCGGTCATGATGCCGGGGCGGACCGTCAGCGGCGTCCCCGGCCATACCGGCGGGTGCTGCACGGTGTTGGCGATCTCGGCGCCGAGCGGTCCGTGGTAGAGGTAGTCGGGGCCGTACCGGGCCAGGTCCTGGTAGGTGCGGGCCAGGTCCGGATTGCGCAGCGTCGAGCCGACCGGCAGCGGCTGGCCGTCGGGCGTGAGGAACAGCTGGCGGCTGGGCGTGAACGCCTGCAGATCCGGAAGCGACGCCTCCTCGACCTGGTCGAAGTCAGGCGTGATCGTGAAGCCGCGCCGAGCGACGGTGATCGCCGGCTGAAGATCGGCGGCGAAGCTTCGAAGGCCGAAGGAGCGCACCGCGTTCGCCCAGGTGGCGACCATGCCCGGTACCCCTACTGACAGGCCCGAGTGCCGTGCCTCCTCGAAGGCCAGTGGCTGACCGGTGGCCGGGTCGATGAACAGCTGCGTCGTGCACGCCGCGGGGCACTTCTCCCGCCCGTCGATGGTCACCACCTGATGGGTGCGAGCCAGGTAGATGACCATGAAGCCGCCACCACCCGGCCCCGCGACGAAGGGCGCGGTGACGCCGAGCGTGCTGGCGACAGCGACCGCGGCGTCGATTGCGTTGCCGCCGGCTTTGAGCGTGTCGATGCCGGCCCTGCTGGCGTTGAACTCCGTCGATGCGACGGCACCACCTGTGCCGGTAGCTACGGGTTCCTTGACATAGGGCGGTGCCGCGCCGGCGACCGGTATGCCGAGTGCTGCGACGAGGACGGCTGCGACGAACGGGTGAGCGCGCATGGCATATGCCCTACTCGTCTGCGCGCATCGTGTCAATCACGACCACCGTGACAACCCGGCGAATGCATTGCGCGACCAGGTCACGTGACAACCAAACATTGCTCCGGGTGGCCGTCGTTCTCGTTGCCCGGTGACGTGATGCGTTACCCCGACGCGCCTGGCCGCACGGTTGAGGTGTGGGATGGCCCCGGCGACCGGAACGTCACGTCGGCGAGCTGGCGCGCGGGCGCGCAGCTGGCGAGGGCCGGACATTGAGTGCCGGAGTGAAGCAACCTGGCGCCCCTGCCGCGCGACTAGTGGAGGTGGGTGTTGCGCCTGAAGGGGTCGGGGTGACGCGCAGCGAGCTGACGCGTCCTCCCGTAGACGTCCCGTCCCTCTATGTGACGCACTGGCGGGGGATGGTGCGCCTAGCCGTGCTGCTCGTCGACGACGTCCCGACAGCTGAGGACGTGGTCCAGGACGCGTTCGTCGCGTTGTACCGGCGTAGCGACGCGCTGCGGGACCCGGCGGCGGCGGTGGCATACCTGCGGGCGGCGGTCGTCAATCTGTCTCGTTCGGTGGTGCGGCACCGGCAGGTGGTGCGCAAACACCTCCGGGTCGCTGAGCCCGATCACGTCGACGGCGCCGACTTCCATGCGCTGCTCAGTGCCGAACACAGCGAGGCGTTGGCGGCCCTGCGCGAGCTGCCGCGCCGCCAGCAGGAAGTGCTGGTGCTGCGGTTCTGGGCAGGGCTGTCCGAAGTCGAGATAGCCCAGACGCTCGGCATCTCGCCCGGATCGGTGAAGTCGTCGGCCAGTCGCGGCATGGCCAAGTTGTCCGACAGGTTGGGAGGTATGCGATGAGTGACGACGACGTTGCCCGCCGGCTGCACGATGCGCTCGACGCAGCCGCCACGGCTGCGATCGACGACGCCCGGCGACCACCGCCGTTCGACCCAGTGCCGGCGCCTCGGCCGCCCCGCCGGAAGCGCGTGTGGCTGGCGCCGCTACTTGCGGCCGCGGCCGTTGCGCTCGTCGCAGTGACGGCGGTTCGCGTGTTCGGCACGGACCGGCACCAACCCGCCGCGGAGCCAGATCGCACGAACATCATCAGCAGCGCACTGCCGAGCCCGACGGCGACGCATCCAAGTGCAACCGCGACCCCGTCCACCAAGCCGGTGGCCCCGGCTGCGGCGGTGCACGTGAGCCTTTTCCAAGGCGACGGGCAGACCTACGGCATCGGCATGCCGATCATCGCGCAGTTCTCGAGGAAGGTCACCGACGCGCACGCGTTCGACAAGGCCGTCACGGTGACTGTCAACGGGAAGCCGGCGAATGGCGCTTGGTTCTGGGTGAACTCGCCGTCCGGATACGCGATGGAAGCGCATTACCGGCCGCAGGCATACTGGCCGGCGCATTCGGTCATCGAGATGGCGATGCCGATCAAGGGGCTGAGTGCAGGCCGTGGCCTGGCGTTCGACGACAGCCTGACCCTGCGCCTCAACATCGGCGCTGCGCACGTGTCGACGGTCGACGGCAGCAGCGAGCGGATGACGGTGACGTCCGACGGGCAGCCGATCAAGGTATTCCCGGTGTCGTTGGGTAAGGCGTCCACTCCGACGTATCTGGGCACCAAGGTCGTGATGGAGAAGAAGAACCCGCAGCACATGGTCAGCGCGCCAGGTGAGGCCAACCCGTACTCGCTGGAGGTGCCCTGGTCGGTGCGGCTTACCAATTCGGGCGAGTTCGTACACGCGGCGGCGTGGAACACCGGCAACATCGGCAGCCGCAGCACGTCCCACGGCTGCACGAACCTGACGGTCGGCGACGCCCAGTGGTTCTACGCGTTCTCGATGATCGGCGACGTCGTCACGTACTCGAATACCGGCACCTCGAACGTGATGCCGTCCTGGGACGGTCTCGGTGACTGGAACGTGCCGTGGTCGCAGTGGCAGCAGGGCAACCTGCTCAAGAACTGAGCGACCGCGTGGGCACAACTAGAGTCGCGAAGCATGCACGCCCCCAACCAGCGCTGGCTAGACGCCCAGTGGGAGTTCGTGGAGCCGAACCTGCCGCCGCCGCCGGCCAGCGTGATCGACCTCGGATGTGGTCCGTTCGGTGGGTTCGTCCCGGCGCTACGCCGGGCGGGCTACCAGGCCAACGGCGTCGACACGGAAGCGCCTGACGAGCCGGGGTATTACCAGGTCGAGTTCGAGCAATTCACACCGTCGCGAGCCGCCGATGCCGTAATCGCCTGCACGTCGCTGCACCACACGGGCGACCTCGACGTCGTGCTCGGCCACGTACGGGCCGCGCTGCGTCCTGGTGGAGGGCTGGTTGTCGTCGAGTGGGACTGGCCGCGCTTCGACGAGCGGAGCGCCCGTTGGTGCTTCGCCCGGCTGAACGAGACCGCCGAGCCGGGCTGGCTTTCCAAGCACCGTGACCAGTGGCAGGAGTCGGGCGAGCCCTGGCCGGACTACCTGCGGTCCTGGGCGGTCGAGGAGGGCCTGCACCCCGGTGACGCGCTGATCGCCGCGCTGACGCGGCAGTTCGACACGGTCCAGTTGGCCCGCGGGCCTTACGTCTTCGCGGACCTGGACGGCGTGTCCCGCGAGGACGAGCGCGCCGCGATCGACCGAGGCGATCTGAACGCGACCGGCATCGAGTTCGTCGGCGCGCGCCGGTAGCGCCGTCAGGTCAGCAGCGCGCTGACCTCGGCGCGCAGCCTGCTCATCCGGCCGGTGGCCTCCTCGCGCGATCCGTCCGCTACGACAACCTCGAGGTACGCCTTCAGCTTCGGCTCGGTACCGGACGGGCGCACTACGACTCGCCCGCTCGGCCACGTCAGCGTCAGCACGTCGGCGACAGGCAGCCGGTCAGTGACTGCCACGGGCACACCGAGCAGCGTGGCCGGCGGCGTGGCGCGCAGCCGCGCCATCATCCTGCTGATCTCAGCGATGTCGTCGACGCGGATCGAGACCTGATCGGTGGTGTAACGGCCGTACTCGGCGGCCACCTCGTCCAGCCGTCGTGCCAATGACGATCCCTCGGCGCGCAGCAAGGCTGCATACTCGGCGACGAGCAAAGCCGCGGAAATGCCGTCCTTGTCGCGGACGAGGCTCGGCGCTACGGCGTAGCCCAGCGCTTCCTCATACCCGTACACGAGGTCCGGTGCCGCTCGCGTGATCCACTTGAAGCCGGTGAGCGTCTCGGCATAGCCCACGCCATGCCGACCCGCGAGCGCTTTCAGCATGGTCGACGACACGATCGTCGTCGCATACGTGCCACGAATCCCTTTACGCAGCAACGCATCGGCGAGCAGCACGCCCACGTCATCGCCTCGGAGCGCCCGCCATACGCCTGAGTCCGGTACGGCGACGGCGCAGCGGTCGGCGTCCGGGTCGTTGGCGAGGATGATGTCGGCGCCCTGCTCGGCCAGACCCAATGCGAGGTCGAGCGCGCCCGGCTCCTCGGGGTTCGGGAACGCCACGGTCGGAAAGTCAGGGTCGGGTTGTGCCTGCTGCGGCACCTCGATCAGCGGCGCGAACCCGGCTCGCGCGAACACACGCCCGAGCACCTCACCGCCTACACCGTGCATCGCGGTATGGACGATGCGCAGCTCACGCGGACCGGGTTTTACCAGCTCGGCGACGGCGGTGACATACGCGTCGACAATGGAACCGTCCATCACCGTGTAGGCGTCCGACATGGGGATGGTCCGGGCGGGTCCCACGGCCTGGATCGCTGCCTCGATCTCGGCGTCGGCCGGGGGCACGATCTGGGCGCCGTCGGCGGAGTACACCTTGTACCCGTTGTCCTGCGGGGGATTGTGCGACGCGGTGACCATGATCCCGGCCGCCGCCCGCAGGTGCAGCACGGCGAACGCGAGCACCGGCGTCGGAAGCGGGCCAGGAAGCAGCCGCGCATCGCAGCCGGCCGCGGCGAACACCGCCGCCGAGTCGCGCGCGAAGTCGGCCGAGCCGTGCCGCGCGTCGTACGCGATCACCACCGTGCCACCACCGTCCAGCCGGGACGCGATCCCGGCGGCAGCGCGGCGCACCACCGCGCGGTTCATACCGTTGGGACCCGCCCGCAGCGGTCCACGCAGCCCTGCAGTGCCGAACGCGAGCGGTGCGCGGAACCTGTCGGCGAGCTCCGTGACCTTGTCCGCGTCGAGCAGGGCCCGGAGTTCCGCTGCCGCGATGTCGTCCACATCGCCGGCGATCCACGCTTCGACGGCGGTACGGAGCTGCGGGTTCACAGCCGTTCGATGACCTTGCCGAGCAGCTGTCCCATGCGGGTGGCTGCGGCCTGCCCGGCCGCGAGCACTTCCTCGTGGTCGAGCGGCTCGCCGAGGCCGGCCGCGAGATTCGTGACGAGGGAGACGCCCAGCACCTCGCAGCCTTCGGCGTGCGCGGCGATCGCCTCCAGGGCGGTCGACATGCCGACGAGGTCAGCGCCCAGCGTCGCCAGCATCCGGATCTCGGCCGGTGTCTCGTACTGCGGGCCTGGCATCGCGGCGTAGACGCCGTCGCTGATCGACGGATCGACGTCGCGCACCAAATTACGCAGCCTGGCTGAATACAGGTCGGTGAGATCGACGAACCGAGGGCCGACGAGCGGCGTGCGAGCGGTCATGTTGATGTGGTCACTGATCAACACCGGATCGCCGATTGATAGCCCGGCCCGCAGGCCGCCGCACGCGTTGGTCAGTACCACGATGCGGCAGCCTGCGGCGGCTGCTGTCCGCACACCGTGCACCACCGTGTCGACGCCGCGCCCCTCGTACAGGTGGGTGCGGCCGAGGAACGCCAGCACCCGCCGACCGGCGACGTCGAGCGACCGGATACGCCCGGCATGCCCTTCCACGGCGGGCGGCGCGAATCCCGGCAGGTCGGTCACCGGCAACTCGTGGGTCGCGCTGCCCAGCGCGTCCACGGCGGGTACCCAGCCGGAGCCGAGCACGATCGCTATGTCGTGCCTGTCGGTCCCGGTGCGTTCGGCGAGCACCGCGGCGGCCGCGTGGGCCGTGTCCATCGGATCGGTCACGCTCGCGCAGCCTACGCGGCGGGCGCCGACGATCGAATGGGTCAGGCCGTAACGTCGGCGCGCTGCTGACACGGCATGCACAGCGCTGCCTGCGGCACGACCTCCAGCCGCTCGATCGGTAGTTGCCTTCCGCAGTGCACGCACCGGCCGTACGTCCCGATGCGCATCCGGTCCAACGCCGACTCGACATCGGCCAGGGCAAGCTGCGCGCTATGCAAAACTGCCTCGCGCACCTCTAGCTCTGGTTGGCTCATCGTGCCTGGCGCCGGAGCGGGTTCGGTGAGTTGGTCAATGCGAAATCGCCGTTGCTGGTCGAGCATGTGGCGCAGCATCACCAATTGGTCTCCGCGCAGCGCCGCGGACTTGATCATATGGAGTCCTCCTGCCGGATTGGGATGGGAGCTAGTCGTGCTCCCCGGCAGGAGGTCCTCGGTTGTGCTCGCCGCCGTGCGGCGCGCTGCCCCACACCGTTGCCGTCACCGGCGCGGTGAGATCGGCGGTGCGAGACGTCTGGGCCGGCTCCTCGGCAGCCACCACGTCGAACGCGATCGGATCGTGCATGCGCAGGAACGCGGTCGGCAGCTGGTGGCGGACGGGCGTCACGGCCGCGTGGCTGTGATCGCCGGACGCCGCGTAGGCGACCCCTGCGCCCAGGCCGAGCACGGCACACAGGGCGAGTGCCAGGGCGGGCAGCCCGACGCACACCGCGGCGCGCAACCGGCTGCGACGCCTGACGTCCATGCCCTTATTGACGCACGGCGGGCAAGCGGAGTTGCAAACACCGGTGGGACTCTCAGAGGACGCTCAGCCGAATTCCTCACAACTCGTACCCGTCCCCGTGGGCGGCTGGCACCCTGGCGACATGAACAGGCGCGCCGAATCCGGATTTGAGATCGCTCCGGTCTACCGGCCGGGTGATGTCGCGGACGGGCTCGCGGAACGTCTCGGCGTGCCCGGCGAATACCCCTTCACACGCGGCATCTACCCCACGATGTACACCCAGCGCCCCTGGACGATGCGCCAGTACGCGGGCTTCGGCACGGCTCGCGAGTCGAACGCCCGCTACCACCAGCTCCTGCGTGCCGGCACGACGGGCCTGTCCGTGGCTTTCGACCTGCCGACGCAGATGGGTCTCGACAGTGACGCTCCGGCCGCCGCCGGCGAGGTCGGCAAGGTTGGCGTCGCCATCGACTCGATCGACGACATGCGCGTGCTGCTAGCGGGCATCCCGCTCGGCGAGGTGTCGACGTCGATGACGATCAACGCGCCGGCGTCACTGCTGCTGCTGCTCTACCAGCTCGTCGCGGAGGAGCAGGGCGTGCCTGGTTCCGCCCTGAACGGGACGATCCAGAACGACGTGCTCAAGGAGTACATCGCACGCGGTACGTACATCTACCCGCCGGCCGAGTCGCTACGCCTGATCACGGACACGTTCGCCTATTGCCGGGCGGAAATTCCGAAATGGAACACGATTTCGATCTCGGGCTACCACATGGCCGAGGCGGGCGCGACGCCGGCGCAGGAGGTCGCATTCACCCTCGCCGACGGCATCGCGTACGTAGAAGCCGCCGTGCGGGCCGGTCTTGCCGTTGACGACTTCGCCCCTCGACTGGCGTTCTTCTTCGTGTCGCGCACGACGTTCCTCGAGGAGGTGGCCAAGTTCCGGGCGGCACGCCGCATTTGGGCGCGCATCATGCGCGACCGGTTCGGGGCCACCAATCCCAGGTCGCAGATGCTGCGCTTCCACACCCAGACCGCCGGCGTGCAGCTCACCGCGCAGCAGCCCGAGGTAAACCTCGTCCGGGTGTCCGTCCAGGCGCTGGCCGCCGTACTTGGGGGTACGCAGTCGCTGCACACGAACTCGTTCGACGAGGCGATCGCGCTGCCGACCGAGAAGGCGGCGCGGCTCGCGCTGCGTACGCAGCAGGTCCTCGCCTTCGAGACCGACGTGAGCGCCACCGTCGACCCCTTCGCGGGCTCGTACGCGGTCGAGTCGATGACCGACGCCGTCGAGGCTGCGGTGTCAGAGCTGATGGGCCGCGTCGAGGAGATAGGTGGCGCGGTCGCGGCGATCGAGCAAGGGTTCCAGAAACGGGAGATCGAGCGGTCGGCGTACGCGGTCGCGCAGCAGATTGACGACGGCTCGCACGTGGTGGTCGGCCTCAACCGCTTCACCGTCGACGAGGAGGACAGTTACGAGCCGCTGCGCGTCGACCCGGCCATCGAAGCGCAGCAGCGGGCGCGGCTGGCGGAGCTACGGGCCGAGCGCGACAACGCCGCAGTCGACAAGGCGCTCGCCACGCTGCGCGCCGCCGCGGCAAGCGCCTCGGAGAACGCCCTCTACCCGATGAAGGACGCGCTCCGGGCCCGCGCCACGGTCGGGGAGGTTTGTGACACGCTGCGCGAAGTGTGGGGTACGTACCGGCCACCCGATACGTTCTGACGCATGGGCCAGCTCGACGGTCGGCGCGTGTTGATCACTGGTGTCAGCCGTCGGGTCGGCATCGCATACACGCTGGCGGGACGGCTGGCCGACGAGGGCGCGCAGACGTTCACGTCCGGCTGGGCGCCGCACGATGCCGAGCAGCCGTGGGGTGCCGACGACGTCGCGCCGGCCGACCTGGCACTGGATCTCGCCGAGCCCGATGCGCCGTCCCGGTTGGTGGCCGCGGCTCGTGCCGAGCTCGGCGGCATCGACGTGCTACTCGCCGTCCACGCCCGGTCGTCGTCCCAGTCGCTCGCGCAGCTGACCGCCGCTGAGCTCGACACGACGTTCGCGGTGAACGCCCGAGCAACGCTCTTGCTGGTCCGCGAGTTCGCGGCCGGGTACGCCGGCGCGCAGGGCCGGGTGATCACCTTCTCGTCCGGGCAGCACCGCGGCCCGATGCCGGACGAGTTGCCGTACATCGCGTCGAAAGCGGCGATCCAGCAGCTGACGCCGTCGCTGGCGCTGGAGCTCGCGCCCCAGGGCATTACGGTCAACTGTGTCAATCCGGGACCGGTCGACACCGGTTACGCGGATGATGCGGCCCGGCTCTCCGTTGCCGCCGCGCACCCGCAACAGCGGTGGGGCACGCCCGACGACATCGCCGCCGCGATCATCTGGCTGGCGTCGCCTGCGTCGGACTGGGTCACTGGGCAGACTATCGACGTCGACGGCGGCTGGTCAGTGCGCAGCTGATCCCGCGGTTCATCGCTACTCTGTGCGCGTGCACATCGACTTCAGTTCGTCGCAGCGCACCAGTCTGGGCGTTGAGTGGGAGCTCGAACTGGTCGACCTCGACACTCGCCAGCTGATCAGCGCGTCCGACGACGTCCTCGCCACCATCTCGCCGGACGGCGAGCATCCGAAGGCCAAGCACGAACTGCTGCAGTCGTGCGTCGAAGTGATCACGGGCATCTGCCAGACGGTCGCCCAGGCGCGCGAGGACCTCGCCCAGACGGTGGCCGAGGTGTCGAAGGCGGCCGCCGAGCGCAACATCGGCTTGATGTGTTCGGGTTCGCATCCGATCACCGACTGGACGACGCAGCGCATCACGGACGATGCCCGCTACCAGTTGCTCGTGGAGCGCAACCAGTGGATGGCCCGGCAACTGCAAATCTTCGGGGTGCACGTGCACTGCGGCATCCGCGCGCCGGAGAAGGCGATCCCGATCGTGAACGCACTGCTGGCGTACCTGCCGCACTTTCTCGCGTTGTCGGCGTCCAGCCCGTACTGGATCGGCTCGGACACGGGGCTGGCGTCCTACCGCAGCAAGGTGTTCGAGGCGCTGCCTACAGCAGGGCTGCCTTATCAACTCGCCGGATGGGACGCCTTCGAGAAGTACATGGACGCGCTGATTTCGTCCCACGCTATCCAGTCGATCCGAGAGGTGTGGTGGGACATCCGGCCGCATCCCGGGTTCGGCACGGTCGAGCTGCGCATCTGCGACGGTCTCCCAACCCTCGACGAGATTGCGTGCGTCGCGGCGCTGGCGCAGTGCCTCGTCGAACGGTTCGACCGGCAACTCGACCACGGCTATACGCTGCCCGAACCACGGCCGTGGCTGGTGCGCGAGAACAAGTGGCGCGCGGCACGTTACGGCCTGGACGCCGAGATCGTCGTCGATAACGCAGGGCGCGTGCAGCCGGTTACCGACGCGATCGTGGACCTGGTCGAGGATCTGCTGCCCATTGCCCGCCGCCTCTATTGCGCTGATGAGCTCGAATCGATACCGCGGCTGATCGAACGTGGCGCCAGTTACCAGCGGCAGCGTGCCGTTGCTGCGGCGCACCACGGTGACCTCGCGCCGGTCGTCGACTCGCTGATTGCTGAGATGCGCGACGGTCTAGACCTGTGAGCGACCATCGCAGCGTCGTCGCGCCGGGCCGAGAAGCGGAGATCGCAGCAGCGATGAGCGCTCGCGCGAGGAGCAGGACTCCGCAGTGAATCTTGACGAGTTGGTCGCAATCAGGCGCGACCTGCACGCACATCCCGAGATCTCGTTCGACGAGCACCGTACGACGCGTGTGATCGTCGAGCAGCTCCGCGCGCTCGGCCTGCACCCGAAGGTGCCGACCGGCGGTACCGGCGTGCTCTGCGACATCGGCGCGGCCGGTCCGCTGATCGCGCTGCGTGCCGACATCGATGCACTGCCCATCCAGGACGCCAAGGACGTGCCTTACCGATCGACGGCTGCGGGTGTCTGCCACGCCTGCGGGCACGACGCCCACACCGCCATACTGCTCGGTACGGCGGCCGTACTGTCCAGCATGGAACTGCCGGGACGGGTGCGGCTGATCTTTCAGCCGGCTGAGGAACGCATCCCCGGTGGCGCCCTCGGCATCGTTGCCGCAGGCGCCATGAAGGACGTCGAGGCGATCTACGCGCTGCACTGCGACCCACGGGTGGACGTCGGCCGCGTCGGCATCCGCGTCGGGCCGATCACCGCGGCCTGCGACATGATCGAGGTGCTGCTGACCGGTGCGGGTGGCCACACCGGGCGCCCACACCGGACGGCCGACATCGTCTATGCGCTGGGCCGGCTGATCACGGATCTGCCCGGGCTGCTCAGCCGTCGCGTCGACCCGCGCGCCGCACTGTCGCTGGTGTGGGGTGAGGTGCAAGCCGGCAACACGTCGAATGCCATTCCGGCCGAGGGCTCGGCACGCGGCACGCTGCGGATGCTCGACCACGAGACATGGGAGAACGCCGAGTCGCTCGTGCGCCCGCTCGTCGAGCAGATCGTGGCGCCCACCGGTGCGCAGTTCGTGACGTCCTACGTACGCGGGGTACCGCCCGTGGTGAACGACATCGAGTGCGTCGAGGTGCAGCGCGCCGCAGTGCTCGCCGCGTTCGGCGCGGACGCGCTGGACGAGACCGTGCAGAGCATGGGAGGCGAGGACTTCGCCTGGTATCTCGAGCACGCGCCCGGAGCCCTCGCACGGCTGGGGGTGCGCACCCCCGGAGCGGCCACCTCCTACGACCTGCACCAGCCGACGTTCGACATCGACGAGACGGCGCTCGAGATAGGTGTGCGCTTCATGGTGCACACGGCGTTGACCGCCTTGACCTGAGTCTGCGATGAGTGCGGATGACTACTCGTCGACCGAGCGGCACGGGCGAGCGCGCAGGTCGACGACGTACTCGTCCGGCGCACCCGCCTTGTCGGCCGCCTCAGCGAGCAGTCCGAGATAGCGCGCCGACGGCAGCCCACCCTCGTATGCGTTCAGCACATATACCGTCACGAGCTCGTCGCCGTCGAGCGTCGACACCCGAACATGGATCTTGCGGTATATGCCGGTGTCGGCGGCCTCCCACCGGTCGAGCGACTCGGCGTCGAAGGGCGAGACGTCGTAGAGGGCAACGAACACGGCGCTGACGGGATCTTCGACGATGGTCACCAGTGCCCCCTCCCAGGCCAGGTCCTCGCCGCCGAACGTCAGCCGCCAGCCGCTGAGCCAGCCGGTACCGGCCGCGGGCGAGTGGGGGCACCGCTCGAGCATCTGCTCGGGATCCATGTCAGATCCGTACGCGCCGTAGAGCCCCACATCGGGGGAGCGTACCCACCTGCCCGTCAAGACGGGACAATGTCAGCGTGGCCCGCATTGTGATCATCGGCGGCGGGCCGGCGGGCTACGAGTCCGCGCTCGTCGCCGCCCAGCTCGGAGCAGACGTCACACTCGTCGATCGCGACGGCGTCGGAGGCGCGTGCGTGCTGACCGACTGCGTGCCGTCCAAGACGCTCATCGCGACCAGCGACGCGGTTACCGCGTTCCGGGACGCCCCCCGCCTGGGCCTGCGTGCGGCTGACGCTGACGTGGGCGTCGACATGGTCCAGGTGAACGAGCGGATCAAGAGCCTGGCCCGGCAGCAATCCGACGACATCAGCGCACGACTGGTTCGCGAGGGCGTCAGCGTGGTGCCCGGGGCGGGCCGGTTTGCCGCGGCGCACCAGGGCCGCACGTACGTCATCGAAGTGCTCGACGAACTCGGCGGAGTCACCGGCACCGTCGAGGCCGATGTCGTGCTACTCGCGACCGGGGGTACGCCCCGGGTGCTGCCCGATGGGCAGCCGGACGGCATTCGCATCCTCTCCTGGCGCGACGTGTACGACCTCAAGGAACTGCCGGAGCACCTGGTGGTCATCGGTTCCGGCGTCACCGGCGCGGAATTCGCCAGCGGCTACTGCGAGCTGGGCGTCCCGGTCACTCTCGTGTCCAGCCGCGACCGCGTACTGCCCGGCGAGGATCCCGACGCCGCCGACGTGATCGAGCACGTGTTCACCAGCCGGGGCGGCACTCTGGTCAAGCACGCCCGGGCGAGCGCGATCCGGCCCTCGGACGGCGGGGTCGTCATCGACCTGGCCGACGGGCGAACCGTCGGCGGCTCGCACGCACTGGTCTGCGTCGGCTCGGTGCCCAACACCGGCGGGCTCGGCCTCGAGCACGTCGGTGTCTCCCTCGATGACCGCAACTACATCGCCGTCGACAGGGTGTCACGCACGAACGTCGCCGGTGTGTACGCCGCCGGAGACTGTACAGGAGTGCTGCAGTTAGCGTCCGTGGCCGGCATGCAGGGGCGTATCGCGATGTGGCATGCACTGGGCGAGGCGGTGTCGCCGCTTCGGCTCAAGACCGTGGCTGCAACGGTCTTCACTCATCCCGAGATCGCGACGGTCGGCATCGGCTACCAAGCGATCTCCTCCGGCTCCGTACCAGCACGTACGGTCACACTGCCGCTGGCCACGAACGCGCGCGCGAAGATGCAGGGCAACACCGACGGGTTTGTCAGGCTCTATTGCCGTCCCGCCACCGGCGTCGTGATAGGCGGCGTGGTCGTGGCGCCGAACGCGTCCGAGCTGATCTTCCCGGTGACGCTTGCCGTGCACCGGAGTCTGACCGTCAACGACGTCGCCGCCACGATCGGCGTGTACCCGTCGCTGTCGGGGTCGGTGGCCGAGGCGGCCCGCCGGCTCATGCACCACGACGATCTCGATTGACTCGTCCGACTCGACCGAGGAGCGCCCATGCCCGATCTGTCACCCGAAGCCAGGGAGCGCGCGCGGGAGTCGATCGCCGTCGCCGAAGTGTTCGCAGCGAATGCAGACGAGATCGCGGCGGCGGTTGCCGAGGTGTCTCCCGGACATGTGCTGGTGGCGGTAGTGGACGAGACACACGAGTTCGCCGGCACGCACCCGGTCAGCCGGGACGAACTGGTCGACGCCGTGCCGGCTCTGGAGGCGGACGGTGGATGGGCGATGGTCTTCTCGCCCGGGGCCGACCCGGATCACATACGCCGGCGTACGGCCGAGATGGCATCAATCGCCCGGCAGCGCATCGACACGATCGACCGGATCTTGGCGCGCCGTGCGGGAGGCCCGCGCTAAGCCGCGCTCATTGGCTGGCGGTCAGCGTCGGTACGGCGGGTCCGGATCCGGGCCCGACGGCGGCAGTAGCCCGTGCTGGCGCAGCCGGTACGCCCGGAACTCGTCCGCGTACGCGCCGCCGACGAACAGTGGCCCCACGACCAGGAAGGACGCGGTCATCAGCCGCAACCCGATGCCGCCGGGCAGGAACATCACCCCGACGATGAACGGGAGGGGGAGCAGCATGATGCGGCCGACCTCACGAAGGCGCCAACCGCGGTCGTTGAGGTCGTGGAACACCCATTCGTCATAGCGATCGGGCAGCCCGAATCCGACTGCGTAGAGCAGCCAGCGCCATGGCGGCGGCCGCTTTGCCATATGTCCCATACTGCTCGCGTTAGCGTCGCAGAGCACTAGTCCTTGATGTCGCAGATCGCGGCGCCGGACGTGACGACGGCGCCGGCTTCGGCGTTCAGGCCGGTAATCGTCCCGGCTTTGTGGGCGTTCAGCGGCTGCTCCATCTTCATCGCCTCGAGTACGACGACCAGATCACCCGCCGCCACCACGTCGCCCTCGTTCACGGCGACCTTCACGATGGTGCCCTGCATAGGGGCGGTGAGCGTGTCGCCCGAGGTTGCGCTACCCGAGCTGGACCGCGCCGACCGCTTGGGCGCCGCCTTGCGGGGGGTGCCGGAACCGCCGCCGAAGCCCACTGGCAGCGACACCTCGAGCCGCTTGCCGCCGACCTCGACCACGATCGTCTCGCGCTCTTCGGGTTCGGCGCCGGCAGTGGCAGGCGCGGCGAACGGCGGGATCTGGTTGTCGAACTCGGTCTCGATCCACCGGGTGTGCACCCGGAACGGCGACGCCGTGAACGCGGGGTCGTC
>JBPYES010000454.1:0-2817 GCA_051984825.1 Jatrophihabitantaceae bacterium | reverse complement strand
GTCAGAGAAGCTCGCTGATGGTGATCGGCAACGAGCGGATCCGCCGGCCGGTGGCGTGGTAGACGGCGTTGGCGATCGCGGCGGGGACTCCCATGATGCCGAGCTCCCCGATGGCCTTTACGCCGATGGGGTTGCTTGGATCGGGCTCGCCCACGAAGGCGACGTCGATGTCGGGCACGTCGGCGTTGACGGCGACGAGGTAGTCGCCGAGCGTCGCGTTCGCGACCCGGCCGCTGCCAGGGTCGGTGACGGTCTCTTCGAGCGTGGCCATGCCGATGCCGCCGACGGTCCCGCCGATGATCTGGCTGCGGGCGAGCTTCTCGTTGACGATCCGGCCGCCATCGGTGACCGAGACGATGCGCGTGATGCGCACCACGCCGAGCTCGGGGTCGACCTTGACCTCGGCGAAGCGCGCACCGAAGCCATTGCCCGGGGCCGTGGCGTGCGAGAGGGCGGCGAGCTTGGGACCGAACCGGCCCATGCGCCCCACGACGAGCGACCCCACAAGCACGCCCGTCGCCGCGCGGGGCGGCGCGCTGTCACCGTCAGCGGTGAGCTCGTCCAGCCCGCGACGCTGGAGGATTTCGGCATAGGACTCGCCGTGTGATTCATCGTCGCCGCGCGCCAAGCGGCCGTCCGAGGCGACGACGTCCTCGATCGCACAGCCCTGCAGCGGCGAGTTCGGGTCGTCGGAGACGAGCGCCAGGAACCGCTGCACGAGCGCGACGCCAGCGTTGTGGACCGCACTTCCCAGCGCCGCGGTAAGACCCGACCCACCGGCCTCAGGAGCCCGGGGAAGCCTGGTGTCGCCGAGCGCGAACTCGACGCGGTCCACCTTCAGCCCGAGCACCTCAGCCGCCAGTTGGGTCATGACGGTGTAGGTGCCCGTGCCGATGTCGGTCGCG
This sequence comes from Jatrophihabitantaceae bacterium, assembly GCA_051984825.1. Classification (GTDB taxonomy): domain Bacteria; phylum Actinomycetota; class Actinomycetes; order Mycobacteriales; family Jatrophihabitantaceae; genus DASXRA01. The sequence continues at coordinate 1,912 of JBPYES010000454.1, read as the reverse complement.
CCGCTGCAGACGTATGCGGTGCCGTCGCCGCGGATCGTCGCGCGCGCCTGGCACTTCGCCTGGAGGGGGGCGAAGGTCATCCCGGCCATGCCGTAGCCGACCAGCCAGCGCCCGTCGCGCATCGCGCCCACTGCCGGTTCGCGCTGCGCCCAGCCGAACCTCTCCGCGCCCGCCTCGTAGCACTCACGTAGGGCGTTGCTCGACCACGGCAGCCCGGTCTGCGCATGGACCGCGGCGTAGTTGCGCAACCGCAGCTCGATCGGGTCCATCCCTAGCTCGTAGGACAGCTCATCGAGCATCGACTCGAGCGCGAAGTTGCCCTCCGCCTGTCCGGGCGCACGCATGTGCGCGATCGGCGGGATGTTGAGCTGGACCCGCTTGTCGCGGGCGGTGACGTTCGGGCACGCATACGCAGCGGTCGTGTTAGTCGTAATCGGATACGGCGAATCGCTATGTATCGAGGCAGTCGAGGTGCCCTCGTGGTAGATCGCGACCATCTTGCCGTCGCGCGTAGCGGCGATCTTGAGGTGCTGCACGATGCTCGGCCGTCGTCCCATGCCGGTGAACATCTCTGGCCGGGTGAGGCTGAGCTGGACCGGCCGTTTCACAGTGCGGGCGGCCAGCGCGGCGAGGATCGAGTGCGGCCACGCCCGCAGCCCGGCACCGAAGCCCCCACCAACGAATGGCGACAGGACCTGCACGTTCTCCTCGGCAAGTCCGAACGAGGCAGCCAGCACGGCGCGAACCAGGAACGGGTTCTGGGTCGAGTCATAGACGGTGAGCGTGTCGCCGTCCCACTGGGCCACTGTGGTGAACGGGCCGAGCGGATTGTGCGTCAGCGCCGGCGTCGTGAACGTGCCCTCAACCGTCACCTCCGCTGCCGCCATGGCTGCCTTGACGTTGCCGCGCTTGATGTCGATGAAGTACGGCCTCTTCTGTGGCTTTGCCGCCGGGTCGTCGGGGTTGAGCACCGGCGCGACGCGGTCGTAAGTGACCTCGACCAGCCGGGCTGCCGCCGCGGCTTGTTGTCGCGTCTCGGCGACGACCATCGCGACGTACTGGCCGTGATAACTGATCTTCGCGTCCTGAAGCGGTGGCGGCGGCGGCGGTTGCAGCATGTTGCGCTTGCCGTTGTGCAGCCGGCCGGCGTTTTCGTGGGTGATCACCGCGAGCACGCCGGGCGCGGTCGCGGCGCGGGCGGTATCGAGGCGCGAGATCGTGCCCGCGGCGATCGTGCTGCGCACCAGCGCCGCGTGCGCCATTTCCGGCAAGCTGAAGTCAGAGGGGTAATGCGCGGCGCCCATGACCTTCAGACGCCCGTCGACACGGTCAATTCCCAGGCCCACCAGGGCCGGAGGCGCGGCAATCGTCGTCGTCATGCGCTGCCCTCCGTGACGGTCTCGAGAGTCCGCACCAGCGTGCGCTTCGCGAGCTCGACCTTGAACGCCGTGCCGGGGACCGTGAACGGGTCGTGGATGGCCGCGTCGGCCGCCGCCCGGAACACCTGGGCATCGACCGGTGCGCCGTGAAGCACCGCTTCGGCCTCCGGCGCACGCCAGGGAATCGTCCCGACCCCGCCCAGCGCCACCCGCACGTGGGCGATCACGCCGTCGTCGATCGCCAGCGCGACGGCCGCGGAGGTCAGCGCGAATTCGTACGAGGCACGATCCCGGACCTTCAGGTAGCCCGACCGTGTGCCCGGTGGCAGCAGCGGGATCTCAATCGCGGTGAGCAGCTCGCCGTGCCGGAGCACGTTCTCGACGTCCGGGCGATCGCCCGGGAGGACGTAGAACTCGGTCAGCGGAACGCTGCGCTGCGCGTCGACGCCCTGGATGTGCGCGACGGCGTCGAGCGCCACCAGCGGCACGCACAGGTCGGAGGCATGCAGCGCGATGCAGTGCTCGCTCGCACC